>CAZIGP010000274.1:0-2243 GCA_964538425.1 uncultured Pirellulales bacterium
AAGGAAATCGAGCAGGGATAGAATCGCCATCGAGAGCTTGCAGTTCCACCCCCCTGCCCTGCCCCAACGGTTGATCCAACGTGACTTCAACAGGCGTCCAGCACCCCAGTTTATAAGTGTTGCCGAAGCCAACGCGGACGCTTTCTACCGCCGAGGGTAATTGCTCCGATTCATCTGCCTGCGCGAGAGCACCGACGGAAATCGACAGAATGGTGAAAAGGCAAAATGATCGCAGCACCAGGAGTCGAAATACCTGTCCGACTACAGATAAAGACATAAATGAACGGGTGAACGGGTGAAGAGGTGAAGGGGTGATTTTTTGTTGCACCTTGTGTAACCGAATGCATTCGATGAGTTTCAAATCTTCTTTCACCCGCTCACCTGCTCACCCCTTCACCCGTTCACTGCTTTTACTTCGCCGTTTCCAAAACTTTCGCTGTTTTAATTGCCACTGGTTTTTGAGGCCGATCTTGGGCCCCTGTCGGCACATTGCCGATAGCTAGTACGACATCGAGGCTCGCTTTGTCGGCAGTTTTGCCGAAGGCTGTATATTGGCCGTCGAGGAATGCGGCGTTGCCGTGGCAAATGAAAAACTGCGAACCGGCGGAATTCGGATCGTTGGTGCGGGCCATCGAAAGCACACCTGGTTCGTGTTTCATTTTGTTGAACTCGGCTTTGATGGTGTATCCCGGGCCGCCGGTGCCCGTGCCTTCGGGGCAACCGCCTTGAATCATGAAGCCTTTGATAATGCGGTGAAAGCCAAGGCCATCGTAATAGCCAATTTTTGCCAGCCCTAAAATATTGGCGACATGGCCCGGGGCAATGTCGGGAGCCATGTCGAGCGTAATTTTGCCGTGCGAGGTGTCGAGTTCGAGTTGATATTTTTTGCTGTTGAAATCGAGCGTTTTTTGAGCGGCTTCAACTTCAGCTTTACGGTTTTTTGACATGATAATTTCCCGTGGTCGGAGGAATGCTATTTAATGTGGTCAAGGCTACCAAATGCAAAACGGAGACACAACGAGCGGTTATGCCGTTAATTGCCGAATTCTTTTCATTCGTTCAACAAAAGCAACATCGTCGATGATGGGAATCAAATCGGAAGTGGGATAAAACTTGGGCAAATCTACCCAGCTTTTGCAGCCGGCGATGTAGGAACTGTCATCGATTTCGAAAGGCTGCGGCGCACGGTAAATGCGAACTGCCAGAATAAATAGCCCCGCATGACGGTAATGAAAACGTTGTTCAATCGTTGCTTTCGAGAGAATGTGCTCGCTGGCTAATGGTTCCAGCTTTATCAGCTCGCGCACTTCAAACACTTCTTGTACGACCGCATAGAGGCTAATGCGAAACTTTCCCGCAGCGGGTGCATTTTGCTGCGTTTCATGCCAGAGTGGTTCGGCACTCGAGACGATCGCCGAAGTGTCTTGATGAAACCATGTTGGCAATAGCCAGAATTCGTTGTGCTTCACGCGAAAGCCTTCACGACCTTCGTCGATGCCGCCTTTGCGCAAAATAATCGTCTGCTGCCCACCGGCAAGTGCCGCGCATACGACAGCCCATTCTTTGAAGGCGATATTATTTGTGGCTTGCATAGTCAAAGTATTCTACCATAACTACTCCCCTGCCCTACTGCCCATTTAGATCATGATAGATGCTGTTGCCTTCTAGCAATTATTAAATATGCATCGTAATTTCCAGATTTTTCTCATCGTCATTACTTGTTTGTTGTTGGCCGCGAGTTTGATTGATGCTCATTATTTGCAAGATCAACCATTGCATCATGTACCAACATTGATTGCTCTCATTATTTTGACTTGGCTAGTTTGGAAACAAAGAATTCGCGATGCTTCAATAATAGCGATCATCTTATTTATTTGGCTTCATATTCTCGGGGCACGGTATATTTACTCATTTGTGCCTTACGATACATGGGCTCAAAGCTGGTTTGGGATTTCCATTGATCGAACTTTTGGTTTCACTAGAAATCATTACGATCGGCTGGTTCATTTTGGATATGGGCTGCTTGCGACGGTGCCACAAGTAGAACTTTTACGGCAAACGTGGAAGTTTGAAAAATGGTCTGCCCATTTTTTCAGCTTTATTCTCGTGTTGGCTGCTGGTGCTGCCTACGAGATTTTGGAATGGGGAATCGCCGTAGTCATGGCTCCCGATTGGGCTGATCGCTACAACGGCCAGCAAGGCGATTTTTGGGATGCTCAGAAAGATATGTTATGTGCTGCCGC
>CAZIGP010000274.1:2253-6267 GCA_964538425.1 uncultured Pirellulales bacterium
GCATTACTGATGTCGGCTGGAATGTTGGCATCGAGCTACCGATTAAAGAAATAATTCGCGGTGGTTTAAATGCAATGGTGTTGATATCACTTAGTCGTCAAGATTAATTGATATTTTATCTGGTTAGACTGAAATGCCGAGAATCACAATTTGTAGTGGACTTTGAACTTCAAACCTATCTGTTATAATTCTGCCGCAGATTTGTGTTGCTAATCTGTCTGTCCGATTCGCCAATATTCAACAAATTTCCGCTGCCACTAGTCGGCAGTCTGCTCTACTAAACCTCTTTATTTGTTATGAAGCTCCGCGTCGGTCTCGTTGGACTGGGAAAGGCGTGGGACGTGCGGTATCGCCCGGCGCTGCGGGCATTGGCAGATAAGTTCGAAGTGCGAGCTGTTTGCGAACAAGTGGCGATGCGTGCCGAGCAAGCCGCCAACGATTTCAATGCCACGGCGGTCGATGGTTTTCGAGCACTGGCCGCTCGTGAAGATATCGACGCTATTTTAATGCTCGCCGAGCAATGGTATGGCTGGCTACCGATCATGGCAGCTTGTCAGGCAGGCAAAGCCATTTATTGCGCAGCCCCATTGCAACTCCGCTTGGAGGAAGCCAAGCAAATCAAAGATCGTGTCGACGCTGCCGGTGTTGCATTTATGGCGGAGTTTCCGCGGCGGCAATATCCAGCCACTTTACGCCTGAAAGAGCTTATTGCCACCCATCTTGGGCAGCCCAAACTTTTGTTTTGTCACCGCCGTGTAGCAATGGGCGAACGGCCACATCCGAAACCCGAAGGCCCAAAAGATCAGGGCTTTGGCACGAGCGATTTGGTAGAACTCGTCGATTGGTGCCGTTATGTAGTTGGTCGAGAACCGACTTCGGTGATGGGGCTTATGCACAATGCCTCTCCCGATTCGGCCGACGAAGATTACCGCATGATGAGTCTCGACTTCACATCATCCGGCAAACATGCAGGCAACGAAATTATGGCCCAAATCAGCTCGGGTTATTACATGCCTGGAAATTGGGAAGAGGCCGTATCATTTCGTCCTCCGCCGGCGCTGCAGGTTGCTTGTGAGAACGGAATTGCCTTCGTCGACTTGCCTGCACAAGTTATCTGGTTTGATAAGGCCGGGCGGCATCAAGAATCGCTCGACAGCGAACGTCCGGTCGGCGAGCAACTGCTTTCAAGTTTTCACCGCTCGGTGACCAGTTTGGTGCGAAACCCCGCCGGGCTCGAAGACGCCTATCGGGCGCTGGTGGTCGTGTTAGCTGCCCGTCGCAGCCATCAAGAAGGCCGTCGAATTCCGCTCGCTTTTTAGAGCAAGCGAAGCTGGTGCTAGCGGAATTTGGAAAGAATTCGGAAACGTAACTGCTGAATTCTTGTGAATTTTGCGACGCAAATTTGCATCTGGCAATCTTTTCCGCGGTTGCGGCGTTTTACGGTCAAGTTGCCTCTATCGCTTGGCCGAACTTTAACAGCAAACCTACCGGCAGCGTTGCGCGCATAGTGCATGCTTTGCTGTCGCAGGAGATTTCGAAGTACGCGGAGGTACGTCGGTGACGCGATTTCTTAGCCTGATTTGCACGGCGTTGATTTTTGTTGCGGCTCCGGCGCTGGCACAAAACAGCTTCGATCCGACGCTCGTGAACAATGCTGCTTTTGCCTCGGATGGCGAAGTGGCCTCGCCATCACAGCGTCAATATGCCCCAACAGCGCCGCAATCGATGCAGCCTTATTCGCCGGTGGCAAGTTATTACACGGGCGCTTCACCGATGGCTTCTGGCGGCGAAGCAATCGATTCTGCGGCGATGTCAAATGTGGCAATGTCAAACACTGGTTACGCCGATTACAACTCGTGCGATGGCGATGGCTGTGCATGCGGCAATTGTGGAGGCTGCAATAGCTGCAATACCTGTTGGCCTCGTTGGTATGTGGAAGCCGAAGCGATTTTCTTGTGGCGGAATACCGATGTGGTCGTGCAATCGGTGGTGGAATCCGATCTGACCAGCACGACGGTCTTCGACACACGCAGCGCCGATTTCGACACCGGCGTTGGCCCACGCACGTTAATTGGTTTACGCACCAGCCAATGCAGTGCTTGGGAGTGCCAATATTTCAGTGCACTGGGCATGGCAGGATCTGCCAGCATTACGAGCCCGGGTCAGCTTTCTGCAGCAGGACAGTTTGTTCAACTTCCAGGCTGGAACTTTGCCGACACGATGAACATCAACTACAGTTCTGAATTGCACAACGTGGAAGTTAACTACCTTCACACTTGGAACAGTCTGTCGCTGCTCGGCGGCTTTCGCTTTGTTCGGCTGAGTGAAAATTACGATCTGAATTCACTGGACGGCTCAAGCGAAGATAACTACAACGTCGACTCCGAAAACAATCTGTTTGGCGCGCAGCTCGGCGGCCGCTGGCGTGAATGCTGCGGCCGATTTTACTGGGAATTGACTGGTAAGGCGGGCGTATTTGGCAACGACTCGAATCAATCGCAGTTTCTTACCGATCTTGATGGGTCGCAATCGCTGCGAAATTTCACGTCTTACGAAAGCTGCGTAGCGTTTGTCGGCGACATCAACCTATCGGTTGGATTTCGTTTGAATAGAGTTTGGGCTGCTCGTTGCGGATACAACGTGCTCTGGATCGACCAAGTCGCTTTAGCCGCCGATCAATTAGATTTCAACCTTGGCCCGACGGCAGGCCGCAACATCGCTACCGACGGCAGCGTGTTTCTGCATGGCATTAACGTCGGTCTTGAAGGCCGCTGGTAATGCGAGCGGGCATCTAATGTAGCTTCGCGGCAGCCAGCGGAATACGACAGTTCTACGAACCGTCTCCCGCGACGTTGCTTTTCACATCGACCACTTCAATGAGGTCAAAATTATCTCCCTTCGAAGCGCCGCCGAGCACTAAAATCTTCGATTCATGGGGAGCTAAACGATGCACGATTCGTGGCGTCGTATTGGTGATGTGGTCCCAATTTCGGTCAGATTCATTCAGGCGATACATCGTTCCGTCGGCAACACTGGCATAAACCTGGCCATCCACGGTGCATGCCGCGGGAGCGAAACCGTTCATGGCGCGCCCTGGTAATTTTGGCCCGGAGCTCCACTTGCCGTTGGCGGGGTCGTAGATATCGACATTCAAGCTGGGAATGTCATCTTCCGTAAATCCACCGATCACGTAAATCTTGCCATCACTAACCGCAGCGATGAGTGCGCGACGTTGAAATGGCTGTTCGATGGTTTTCCACTGGGGTTTCTCGGCCGAAAGATCCATGACGAGCGTGTCAGGGCACCACTCTTCTCCGTCTTTGCCGAGCATGTTCCAGCCGCCGATGACGTAGAGTTGCTGGCCGACAACGGCCACATCGTGAGATGACCGCGGTACAGGCAATGGTGCGATGACTTCCCACGTTCCTTTGGCCGGATCGAAGCAAGCGCACTCGGCGATCGAATGATTATCGGTATCCTGGCCAGGCTTATTGCGAGGCTCCATGCCGCCAACGCGATAAACTTTGCCATCGCAGGCGGCCAAGTTCATGCCTTGCAAACCTGGGCCTCCGGCGAGTTCTTCCCAAGTTTTTCCATCGGCGAGTTTCAATCGATGAAAACGCTTTGAAACTGCTTCGGTATCATAGCTGTGCGTTCGCGCGATATGACCGCCATACACATACAACCAGCCATCACAAGCGACAGCACCAAAGCTCGAGGCTGCTACCGGCATGGGCGCCAGCTTCGGATGCTTGCTCACCTTCTTGGCAGCAGATGGCGATTTGTCGGTGCCGTCGTTGATGTCGACAACGAGTGTCGCATAGTGTCGGATTTCTTTGTAGCTTTTGCCGTTTTGTTCGCCAGGAGTTTTGTCGGAATATCGCGCCCAAATTCCGTAGCGACCCATTGGCGCGAAAGCTTCGGTTTGACCTTCGTCATCGGTCTTTACTTTTTTCTGCGAACCGTCGGGAGAAATCACGACAAGCTCGGCATCGGCGACCGGCTTTCCTTTGG
>CAZIGP010000275.1:0-6264 GCA_964538425.1 uncultured Pirellulales bacterium
ACCTCGGCCCACATTTGTTACCCATATGTACCCAATCTGTGTCGCAAATGGGACATATTTTGGGACACTTCCCACGCCGCACAAACTCACTTTGCCTCGGAAAAAACAGCAAAATCTGCTCCCACAAGTGACACACTCGCCCATTTTTTCCCTCGCCCCCTCCCTCTGCTGCCTCCGCTTCCTCATGTCCCTTGGCATCGTTTTCGTGCTCTCGTGCTTTCGTGATTAATTTTCTGCCTTCTCCGTGTCTCAGTGGTTCATTGCATTTTCCCTCGCCCCGCGCCCCTCAATCCTCGCCCCTCTTCCGATCCTGCCTCAAAGCCTCAAGCCTATTATCTTCCGATCAATCTGGATTCCATGTAATTCAGAATGCCCTCGCGAGCGCCTTCGTGGCCGATTCCACTTTGGCAGACTCCGCCGAAAGGTGCTTCACAGGAAACGAAACCAGATTTATTGAGCCCAACCACACCAAATTTTAGAGTGCGTGCAAGTCGCGAGGCTCGGTTCTGATTCGAGGTATACGCGTAAGCCGCTAACCGAAATTCGGTTTGGTTCGCCAAGGCAACGGCTTGTTCTTCCGAAGTAAATGAAACGACAGGCAATACAGGACCAAAAATTTCTTCGGCGAGCAGGCGTGCCTCGGGCGGCACTTCGCTGAGGACGGTGGGCGGATAAAAATTCGGCCCTAAGTCAGACTTTTTGCCGCCGCAATGTAACCGAGCGCCGACCGATATGGCTTGCTTGACGAGATCATCCACCCGATCGGCCGCTTCAGCCGTGATCAGCGGACCTTGATCTACGCCGTCGGCAAAGCCATCGCCCATTTGAAGTCGCCCGTATCGCTGGCTCAACTGATCGACAAAAGAATCAAAAACGGGTTGTTCCACTAAAACGCGATTGGCCGTCAGGCAAATCTGACCGCTATTGATCATTTTGAGTTTTAGCAGATCGTCGAGAGCTCGCTCTAAATCGGCATCGGCAAACACAATAAAAGGAGCGTTTCCTCCCAATTCGAGACAGACGTGTTTGATTTTTTGAGCAGCATTCGCATAGAGGTGTCGGCCTGTCTTGAGCGACCCAGTAAAACTAATCGTGCGCACGTCCAGATGCTCGAGCATCGCTTTGCCGATGGCTGGCGCATCGCCGCAAACGACGTTCAAAACCCCTGGCGGAAGCCCCGCTTCGAGCGCCAGTGCCGCCAAGGCCAACGCCGACAGCGGAGTTAATTCAGAAGGCTTCAGCACCACGGTACCGCCAGCGGCAAGCGCGGCAGCAACTTTTTTAGCGGGAGAACTTAAAGGAGCATTCCAGGGCGTGATAACACCTGCGACGCCGCGCGGGAAGTATTCGACTTGCAAGTGACAATCGTCTTGCGGAGCGGGAATCGAATAACCGTAAACACGGCGTCCTTCCTCGGCAAACCACCGGAAAAAAGATGCGGCATAGCTTACGCCGCGACGACTGGCCGCAAGCGGCAAGCCTTGCTCTAGCACGGCCAATTGTGCTAGCGCTTCCTGATGTTGCTCGATACGCAATGCTAATCGAGTCAGCACGCTGGCGCGCTCCATGGCGGTTTGGCGGCTCCAAGCAGGAAAGGCTTTTGCGGCGGCTTCAATCGCGGCAATCGTGTCTGCTTCGCCGGCTAATGGCAATGTTGCCAAGGTGTCGCCGGTGGACGGATCAAAAACCTGAAACGACTTGTCTGATTGGGCTTCGCGCCACTGGCCATCGATGAATAATCGATGCTCGAAAGGCAACTCGGCGACGCGGTCGCCTCGAACCGGACTTTTTGCCAAGAGTTTTACGCTCATGGTCTCCTCTTTATTTCCTGTGCGTTCCTAATTCACTGGTCGACCACCGAACCATCTAGGTGAAAGCGAGTGGCCAAAGGTCGCGGTTGATAAGGAAACATCTCTTCGATTCCATCCACTAGCTCAACCCCGATCCCCGGCGCGTCGGGAATGATCATGAAGCCGTTTTTCACTTGGAGCGGCGACTTGATTAAATCATTGCGACGCAGGACCTTGCCCCGTTCGTTCACCAATTGCTCTGCACCCTGCGGAGGTTTGCCGCCAAAAACCTGCCCCTCGTCGTTGGGATACTCTTGCAACACAAAATTGGGACAACATGCCGCCAGTTGAATGCAGGCCGCCGTACTGATCGGGCTGAGCGGATTATGCGGAATCAACCCTACTTGGCAGGCCTCGGCCATCGCGGCGATTTTCTTGGAGTGCGTAATTCCGCCGCACAGGCAGACATCGGGCCTTACGTAATGCACCGCGCTTCGTCGCAGCAACATTTCGAATTCGAAGATCGTGTGCAGCCGTTCGCCGGTCGCGATTGGCACATGTGTTTTGGCGGCAATTTCGGCCATCGCATCCATGTTGTCGGGCAGCGTCGGGTCTTCGATGTACATCGGATGATAGCGCTCGATACCTCGCGACAGGACGATGGCTTCGTGCGGCGTCAAACGGCGGTGAATCTCGATGCATAAATCGACGTCGTTTCCTACGGCCTCGCGATATTGCCGCACCGCGTCGATGGCGTCGTGCATTTTGCGGGCGTGTGATTGGTAGTACGGAACGGCGGGGGACTCATCGAGAAACGGCGTCAGATGCCCGACCGCGGTGAAACCAGCGCGTTTGGCCTGACGGCAACCTTCGACAAGCTGCTCGCGCGTTTGGCCGAAAATGTGGCAATAGACGCGCGCCTGATCGCGCACTTTGCCGCCCAGCAATTGATAAACGGGAACGCCATAATGTTTTCCGGCGATGTCCCAAAGTGCGATGTCGATGGCGCTGATCGCCCCCATGATGCCGGCGCCACGGAAATGGCTCCAGCGGTACATGGTTTGGAAGTGATGCTCAATCCGGAGCGGATCTTGGCCCAGTAAATAACCTTTGAATTTCTCGAGCGCTCCCTGCGATGCTTCCAGAAATCCCCAGGCGCCGGATTCGCCAACCCCGACGATGCCGTTGTCGGTTGTGATGCGGACAAAGAAATAACGGTCAACGAGCAGCCCTTCAATTTTACTGATTTTCATGTTCGGCAGAGGTTGGAGAGTAGGAGTTCATGGCGGCGCTGTCGAGCGAGAGGGCATGTGGTTTAGGAATGGCGAGCGGACGACCGTTGCTGGCCAGCGCGGGTTCTGTGGAAGGCAGATTCAGTTTCTCTTGCAGCGACTTCGCGGCCGCGACATAAAAACCAACGTTGCCGCCAATGACAAGCATGTCCAGTTCGCTGCTCTTCCACCTTGGAATTTCGGCTGGCGGAAGCACCGAAGCACAAATCTTGCCGCATTGCCGGGCCGTGGTTGTGCCGTACCTCACCGCCTCGAGAACGCGGGTATCTAAGATGTCTCCTGGCACGCCGTAGGCCGACGAAAGATCGCCGGAGCCCATAAAAATGCCGTCGATTCCTGGAACCTGACAAAATTCTTCGAGCTGTTCCAAGGCGGGCAGCGTTTCGATTTGCCCCCACAGCATTAGGCGGTCGTTGGCGGCGGCGCGCAGTTCCGCGATCGTACTGCCCAAACCGTAGTTCAAAGCCCGTGAGGAAGAGTAGAATCCGCGTTCGCCGAGCGGAGCGTATTTGGAATACTTCACCAGGTCTTCCAAATCGCTGCGGCGTTCGATCATTGGCGCCATCAACATGTCGCTGCCAATTTCTGCGGCTTTCAGGACGATGTCGCGCTGGCAATTGGGGAGGCGGATTAAACTTAACAAGCCGCTTCCTTGAATCATGCGGCAAAGATTTTCGGCCTCGCGCAAACTGATGCTCGCGTGTTCCATTTCAATCCACACAATGTCGATGCCGATTTGTGCGGCAATTTCGACGAACACTGGATCGAAGGTGTTGAGCGTCAAGGTTAACAACGGACCGCCTTTATCACGGCGACGCTCTCTGAATGCGGAAGAGATCACGGCATATTCCTTTCCCAGCGTTGGAGATTAATTTTGAAGCTCGGACTGCATTACGTGTGACCAAGTCCAGTGGTGACCGACGTGCCCCACCGGCGCTCGCGACAGCAAGCTTATCGAATAGCCCACGACCATTGTCGCAGCAAAGCCAAAGGTTGCTGGCCAGAGAAAGCTGACCACGACATCTGTATTCCACTGCGTATGCAGCCAGAGATTGGATGCTTGGTAAATTTCGCGCTGGAAGGCGATGAACAACGTGACGAGCGTGCCTACGGCGCCTCCCGCGAGAGCTCCCCAGCCGGTCGCTCGGCGGGTAAACATGCCGAGCATGAAAATACCCAGCATGGGGCCGGTGAAGCTAATGACGATTTTGTTGTTGATTTCTAAGAGCGAGCCCAACCGGCCAACATTCACGCCGAGGCCGATACCGATGAGGCCGACAAACAGCGTGACTACTTGTGATAGCCGCACGAGTTTGCGTTGCTCAAGCGGATCGTTCTGGCTGATTGGTGCGGTGCGTTTTAAGAACAAATGCTTGATGAAATCGACGGTGATGACGGTGGTGAGAGAACTTACCGCCGAGTCGATGCTCGAAACCGACGCCGCCAAAATCGCCGCAATCACCAGGCCCGTAAGCCCGGCGGGAAAAACGCGAGCAATAAAGTACGGGAAAACACGATCTGGCTGGTCGTAGGCCCACTCGGGCAAGCCGGCCGTGCTGGCATTGAAGAAAGCAAACAAGGCCAAGCCGACGAAGCTCAACGAAAGCATCCAAACGGTGTCGCTGACCGCGGTGAGGAGAACCCCGCGCCGGGCGTCGCCGATGGTGCGCGACGTTTGACATCGCTGCACCATCACCTGATCGCAGGTGTAAGCAGTCACTCGACTGAGGAGAATGGAGATAAAAAACCCCACCAGACTCATGGGAATGAAAAAATACGTCCAGGGCTCGCCGGGAGCGCCGGCGGGTGGCTGTACTTGCGCTTCGAGGCCAACCTGATTGAATTGGTGCAGGATTGTGCCAATGCCCCCGTCGACATGCGCGATGCAGATTCCAATGGTCGCAGCCAATCCGGCGAACATGATCCAACACTGGATCACGTCGTTCCAAATCACGGCCCGCATGCCGCCCAACATTGTGTAGCAGATGATGATCAAACCAATGGCAACAACCATGGCATTGGTGGAAACTGCGCCTCCGGTGGCCACATGGATCGCTAACGACGGCACATACAAAGCCATCGCCATCCAACCCATTCGCCAGAGCACAAAAATGGCTGCCGCCAAGGTGCGCACGCGGACATCGAAGCGTCGCTCCAAATATTCGTAAGCAGAAACCACACCCAGGCGGCGATACAACGGGAGCGTGATGTAAAACACGTAGGGGCACAAAATTAGCCATGTCAAGTTGCCCACCATTGTGTACACGCCGAACTTGATCATCGCGCCGGGCTGCATCAAATAATCTAGCCCGCTGTTGAGTGCGGCCATGAGGGACAGCCCAAACGCCAGCCAGCGGATATCGCGGCCGGCGAGAAAATATTCGTCGAGATCTTTTTGCCGCCGGGAGTGATAGACGCCGACCGCGATGAGGGTGGCGAAGTAGCCTAGCAGGATTGCCAGATCGAGCGGATGGAGATGGATTTCAGAGCTTGGACTCATAGCAGATTTTGTAAGAGGCGCGAGTCGGCGGACTTTCCAGGCGATATATGACTTGCCATTTTTCACGCGAATGTGGAGGAGCAATTTTTTTTCGCCGAGGCCATTGCATATCGCGAGCTATTATGATATATCATGAAATAGAGCACAACCCCCTCCTCAAGAAGAAGCGAGTATTTCCGCTATGCAACGTGCCACTTTGATGGAGCAAGTTTATCGCGACCTGCGAACCAAATTTGAGGAAGGCGAATTGCCTCCGGGATCGCAACTGGTGAATCGAACGCTATGCAAGGAGCTGGGCGTCAGCACGATTCCGCTGCGCGAAGCGATTCAACGGCTCACCAGCGAAGGGTTGGTCGAGCACATCCCGAATGCCGGCGCCTTTGTGCGAAAGATCGATCGCCGCGAAATCCTTCAGCTTTTTGAACTTCGCAACGCGATGGAAATTTTCGGCTTGGAGCGGGCCGTAGCCAAAATTGAGGACGACCAGATCGAACAGCTTGAGCGCATCTGTGAGAAGTGGCGAAACATGGCTCACGATCTTCGCGACAGCGCCAAGCCATCTCTCAAGGGTGCGGCAAACCAGCAATGGCTCAGCCTGGATGTCAAATTTCACAACATTTTGATCGATGCCTCGGGCAATATTTGGCTCACACGCATGGCCGGGCATTTGGGGATTTTGGCG
>CAZIGP010000276.1:0-6259 GCA_964538425.1 uncultured Pirellulales bacterium
CCATCCAGCCACTTTTCCCAGGTTCGAAAGATAATATGGCTCGTCGTAGTTTGCACCGCCGGAAGTTTTCGTTAAGTTGTAATAGTCATAGCTGAGCATCTGCGGACGTACCGTCTCTCGATAGTGATCCCACAAGACTTCGGCCTTCAAGGGAGGCGACAGAGGGTTTTGAGGATCTTCTCCATTGTAATCAGCACTGGGCGCCAACATATTGAGTAAAGCGAGCCGACCCGGATCGCGCGTACGAACATAGTCGATGAGGGGTGCCCACTCGTCGATCATTGCCATCGTGGGAGGCTCATCCTCAATGAAGTAGGCATAAGCGGATGAGTACGTCTTGTATTGATCGATCAGTGCGTTGAGCTGCACCTGTTTAGTTCCGCCATCCAGTGATTCTGGATGGAGGAGCTTACCAAAACCCGCACCTTCAATATCTGCACGAAGCCGAGTTCGGAGACCGTATTCACTGGCCACGGCCACTTCATCCCAATTCGCACCCCAATCCATGTTGTAGCCTCCATTCACATCGCGCTGCGCAATCGTTGCGTCCAGGTCGTGCCCACCATAAAAGCTGACGATGGGAGTGCCCACTTTCCACGTTGAGGTTGGTATCTTTGCCACGCCCAGGCGCAATCCAAAATCCGCACGATCAGTCGTAGGAGCAAAGCCGCCATCACTTCCAAAGCCTGAGGTACCCATGCGTCCTGCCGAACTGGTGCCCCATCCTCCACCGTCCGTGCCGCGCGTAGTTCCGCTTCCCTGGCTCCACTCACTCCACTCAAACACATTTCCGCCTTGGTCGAATGTGCCGTAGGCGCTCTTGGACAATTGGAACTCGCCAACTTTTGTGGTGTAGTAAGTGCTCGAATCGATGGGATACGGAGTTCCATAGTAGTTGGCGTTATTACCCGGCTGCGTGCCTTCGGTCATATCTCTTCCGGGAGCCGGCGAGTTGACTTGCGTCGGATAAACCCAGTAATTGCTCGTCACACCATCATTCTTGTGATACGCCGCTTTGTACCATTCATCCCTGCCGGGGATCACCCAGGTTGCATTTGTTTTGCGAGTTACTGCCATGAGGGCCATATCAGTATTGGCACCATTGAGATAGTACGAACCGTCCTCAGTCGTCGAAAGGCTCTGAGCACCTGTCGTCTGCCCGTTGTGCATCCAGTTGGCAAACCGAGCCGCATCACCCCAGGAAATGAAGTTGACCGGGCGGTCGGCATAGGCAGCATCTACGCTGTACGTATAACTTCCCGAACTGCCGCTTCGCTGAATCTTACAGCCTTGGGTAGCAGACCACATGTTGGAGTTGTACAGCCCATAAGTATCAGTCGCTGCAACTGCGTTAAGAAAAGCCGTGTATTGTTCGGCCGTGACCTCATACTGACCAATTTGATAAGCAGAGCTAACAGCCCCGTAGCCGGTACCATCATTGGCGTTGCCCGCATTGCCGACCATGACTGTATCTATTGTGATCGCAGTTTGAGCATTGCTCTTTGTCAGCGGTAGCAGTGCAATTACGAAACTTAGTAAAACCTCGGAAAACTTTCTCGTCTCAGTCGTTACCCATCGCATAAAGCTCCCTCCTATACAGGTATTTCCGACTGCCTACCGGTGGCTAGCAACACGCTGCCAATGCTTATCCCGATTTCACCTCTCTGCCCATCAATCATGATGCTCTGACAGCAACAGCCACCCAAGCGATGTGAAGCCTTGAATAAAAACGTGTTGCGTCTAGATCACCAACCTCCTCGTCCGCAACGTCGCGGGCACTTGTTGTCGGAGTATACTTAGAACTACGCACTTGCGCTTGTAATTTTGCGTAAATCTATTGTTCGTTTGCGTAGATGGCGAGAAACTTGTCCGTTCGACAATTTTCTTACAAGGCAAATAAACCGAAGCAATTTTTATGATGGGTGGTCAAATAGGCGCAGCTTGTAACCAGCAACGCCGCTTGCAGCGATGAGAGTAACTCGCGTCACGATAACAAGCTAGAAAATTAAACTCTTTATTCGGTCACTTCTCATAAAACCGAAAAGAGTACAGGTCGGCATCTTTTAACGCGAAACGCAAACGGACTGGCTTGCCGGCGTAGTCGGCAAGCTTGGGATTATTGTTCCAGCTAACGCTATAAGTAATTGTGTTACCAAAGATTGGAGGGCAGTCGTCGAGTGAGAAGCCTGGTAGCGGTTTACCGTTGGAATCTTGCAGTTCAACTCGGACGGAACCGCTCGCGGATGTTTCGAAATTGATCTCGAGCGCATTACCGGCAAAGACAATCGGTTTCGTAGTAAAAGAACCACCTGCAGTCGGTGACGATGCGGAGACAAAACCATCTTTGCGAATTGAATAGCGATTGAAGCTGACGCCATCACCGAACCATGCGCCATGGTCCGTAACATAAAACGACCATTCGTTTGGCCCACCTGGGTACTGCGAAGGAGTCTCGAGTAGATTCAGCGCGGTTGCTCCAAAACTATAAAACCAGTTCTCAGGCGTGGGACCGGGACGTAGCATGGCTTCCGCCCACATCTTGAAGTTTCGTCCATCGCGGCTGGTGACCAACCCCGTATCGGTATAGATCGACGCATAGTAGGAATCTGATTTTGCGATCCGCTTATTGAAATCTGAGTAGAGCCCACGGTCGATAATATAGCGCATCGGAAACCCAATTCGGAGATGCTCCGCGCCGGGGTAGACTTGAATCTGATTGGTATAAAGTTGTGTCATGCGGTCAGGCTGCCAATTAATCCACTTGCCCTCGGTCCAGTGAACAAAGTCTTTTGAAGTGGCATACTTGACATCTCGGTCCATGTAGGAATAGTCTGTTTTTTGATCACGCTTTTGAGTATCGCCTTTCTTGTTCTTGAAGGCGCGATAATAGGCGTAGTAGCACTTTTGGACCGGATCCCAAAACGCCAAATTTTGTGAATCCAACATGCCGTCTGAGATGATCGGCTCCGTTTGCATCATTGACCAATCGATGCCGTCTGGGGATTTGAAGGCGTACAGTAGCCGATGATCGTGACCGCCGACGGCTTTAAATTTCTCGTCCGGTTTGCAATCTGGATTGGTGTCGATCATCGGTGTGAAGTTATGCACCGCGCCGGTAAACTTCACTTTCTTTCCGCTTAGCAAGTCATTGCCTTCGTCGGGGCTTTGCCCTTTGCCAAAATCGATTTTGCAATCTGGGTCAAAGGTCATGATGATATTGTTATTTTCCCAATTGCTCTGTTTAACAAATCCCAAGTCTGGTCGCGTCCAATGGATGCCGTCTTTGCTTGTCATGACACAGGTAGTGCCTAGATGGTCGCCACCGAGCCTCCCGTCCTCGAGAATCAGCCCGGTACCGCGATAGTAGAAATAATAGGTGTCATCATGCTTCAAGATGGTGGCATAGTTGCAGTTATTCCCTTCCCAGGGCTTGTTGAGCGTGATTGCATCAGAGTGCCGGACAGGGTGATGGAGTTTTAGCTCAAGCTGGCCAGCCTTCTTATCGATGAGGTAATCGTCGATTAATGGTTCAAGCCGGGAACCTACATTGATCGGCTCGGCCGCGACGATGCTGCTGCCCGTAGATAGAAAAGCAGCCAGAAGCAAGAAGGAAACGGCTCGTTTCATCCGCATGTGTTGTTCTCCTCATTATTGTGCTAACTAGTAATCGAGTACGAAGCGCGCTGCTCCCGCTTTTGCCACGAGTTCGCTTCTTCGTCACCGATGATCTGTTGACTTTCGAAATCCCAGGCAATCTTTCGATTTAGACGGATCGAAAGATTTGTCAGATGGCAAGCCGTAATCGTGCGATGCTCAATTTGCACTGGAGCGCACGGTTGCTTTCGTGTTTTCACACAATCAAAGAAATTTCCCATATGATCGGTGCTTGGATAAGCTCGCCAAGCATCAGCCGGTAAAGGATTCTCCTTGAGTTCGTCAACTGCTTTGCCATAGACGCCGCCGCGATTGACGAACACTTTGCCTTTCTCACCGATAAACATCACGCCGTTGCGGTTGTAGCTCTTAATCTCCTCTGGCACATCTTTTCCGAACAGTTGATCGATTTGCTCCGGCGAAACGTCGTAACCTGCACCCCCGATGCCTTCGTATCCCAACCGTGCGTTGGTCGACGAAAACAACAGCAACTCAACGCCATTGGGATATAACATGCGAGAAAAGAAGTGGTCCGGCGTATTGTAGTATTCGGCCCCTTGCGGGTTAGGAAACAACCCTCGTGCCTCGATCGACGTCGGGCCGCTTAACTCACAATCCATTCCCCAGTGTGCAATGTCCACGTGATGATTACCCCAATCCGTGACCATGCCACCGGAATATTCATACCACCAACGAAAATTGATGTGCGTTCGTTGCAGGCAGTAGTCATGCACGGGTGCTTGTCCCTGGTACATGTCCCAGTCGAGTTGCGAGGGAACCGGTTGCGTGGCGAATGGCCCGCCCTTGGTTGATAGAACAGGCAGCGCCACCCAGACCTGCTTAAGTTTTCCAATGCGCCCATTGCGGACCAGCTCGACGGCTGTCTGAAAGTGACGATCACTACGTTGCAGTGTGTCAACTTGAACGATACGGCCCGTTTCCTCGACCACATCGCAAAGATGCTTTCCTTCGTCGATGGTAAGTGTCAAGGGTTTTTCAGCAAAGACATCCCTGCCAGACTTGCAAGCCGCGACGTTGATGGCCGTATGCCAATGGTCGGGCGTACCATTGGTGATCAGGTCGATATCTTTACGTTCTAAAAGCTTACGATAATCCTGGTATACGTCAGCTTTACCACCTAAGGCCGCTTTTGCCTTTTCGGCATGTTGAAGATCCACGTCACAGACAGCCACCACATCACCGAATCGGGCCGCATCAAGCGCAATGGCCGTTCCCTGGCCACCAACACCGACTGCAGCAACGCGCGGCCGATCGTTTTTCGATTTAATCTCTTGGGCCCCAGCGCTCTTACTAGTAAACCAATAAGGTGGGATCAGGCTGACGGTAGTTAGCGCGGCAGTTGAACGGAGAAAATCGCGGCGATTCGAACGAACATTGGGCATCGTACACTCCTTATGAACTTCCAGATTAGGCGAAAGAATTCTTTTCGCGGCCCATCTCGAAGCCCTCAACGATACCTTTGACATTTCGAATCCTCATTGAAGCGAACGGAGGCCGAGGTCTCAAAGTTTTTCGTCCATTGTTCGCATTCAAAAACAGGTGTGGCGATCAACAAAACGTCAAAGAGAGGTATCAGGGGCTGAGATGAAACCATCTTGCCGTAACGTGTCAATAATAACACGAGACGCCCGTTTCATCTAAACTGACACCTGAAAACGTAAATGAGATTTTGTTGGGTCAAAGGTACGTTGGATTTGATTTCAACCATGCCCTGGCTGTAACCGAAAGGATACTTTCACCATTCCGGTAAAGATCGAGGCCGATGCTTTCCAGAAGTGGGAAAAATTTCCGCGATCCAAGGATTCAATATACGTAGAATTGGCTCGCTGCTTCTAATACATTTGCGCAAATTTAATGAAGTTTTGCGCAATGGCGAACAGGCAATCTTGCTCTATTTCTAGGGTTGGGTGCTGTGGCGAGGACATTCAGAGACGGGCATTTTAAATGTACTTATATTCACTGTACATTCTTAGAATAGGAGAATATCTATGTTCAAATTTACGAGCTTCGGCCAGGGCAACGTAGCGATTAAATAAGGTAGCAATTTGTGGATCAATCGGTCTATAACAAAGAGCCCGAGTATCCCATGCATCAATTTGCTCCAGAAATCCTCAGAAACTTTGTCCTACTGCGGCTTGAATTGTATTGATATATAATTTAGAGAGTCGGAACACCGACATGACCAAATCGCTCCAAAACTTGAAGAGCCACCCATGTCTACTGTGTCCCGAATCGTGCTAATCATGTCGCCGGCCGCTTCGTATGACCGCGGTGTGTTACGCGGCATCTCTGGATATTTACGCCTACAGCATCACAATCCCTACGTCTGCTTCCTAGCCGGTGAACAACATGGCGTGCCCATGGTGACGCCGGAACAATTGATAACGCATCCCGGCAGGACCTCTCGCAATCGTAACGGTCGGCATCACCGGTCAATCATTGATTTGAAGGGGCTTGAGGCTACGGGGGTTATTGGCAGGTTGTATACTCCGAGAATCGCCGAAGCGGTTGTCGCGTCAGGACTACCAGTCGTCGCCATGGATTTGACAGATGAACAACTATCGGAGGGAAGTCCACTTGCCCA
>CAZIGP010000277.1:0-1454 GCA_964538425.1 uncultured Pirellulales bacterium
AGCTTGGTAAATTCAAGACAAACCGCGAGTTCATCAGTCTGATCGCCGGCGCAAAGGTGGGAGTGGAATAAACCTAAATTTCAAATTTTCAATTTGAAATTCATTCGCCGTGATGGCCAATCGTCGTAAGGTACGCCACGACTAGTCGTTAGGCTGCTGCGCGTATTACCTCGGACGCCGTGTCCTTCATTGCAGCGCATCGTCTTGCTTGAAGCATGTGCCACGGGCTGCCATGCCAAGCATGCTTCACCAACCAAGCCGCAAATAAAATTACGCCAATCGGTTGTAGTGCAGGTGCGACAGGAATCCAACGGATTAATAACCGCTCGGCGCCTCCGGAACCTAATACAAACGTGGTCACAAAAGCTACGACAGCCAGCCGTAAATTTCGCTGCTCGTAGTGCGATGCCATAACCGCCCACGCTGCAAACGGCGCGATGATCAAGTAAGTCAACCTCTCCGTGCCCGGCCCCAAGAGCAATTGCCAAACACTCCACGCCGCCAGCGTATAAGTAATAACTTCCGCCGTTTGCCGTCTGCCTTTGTTTCCTGATTCCCGACTCCCCACTCGTGAACCTGGCCCACTGCTCCACCCCTGCCACAAGCACCAGCCCAGCGTCACCAACCCTCCGACAGCTTGCAAAACAAAATATGCCTTGGCATTTACCGGCGAAGCAAACTGTTCCCAAATCGTCCAACCGTCACGATAGCCCGTAAAACGGCCCCCATCTGCCTGGCGATTTGCCAAGCAGTCGATCCATGCTTGGTAGTATCCTACGACTTCTGTTGGCGATTTGGTAAGAAAAGGCACACAAGCCAGCGCCCCGCAAGCCACCATCCCGCGGCCAATCAATTTCTTTGGCCAATGCACGCTCAATAATCCTGCTGCAATCGCCGGCCACACTTTCATGTAAATAGGCGCTGCCAAAAGCCATGCCGCACGCCACCACCCTTGGCGCACAATCGCCGCTGCTGCAAACAAAATACACGCCATAATCAAGGCATTGCTTTGCAGCGACCAAATTCCTCGCAGCGATCCACCCAAGGTAAGTAACAAAAAACCAGCTTCCATTTCCCCAGACCAATGCGGCGGCAAAACATCGCGATAAAAAACGCGCAAGCTCCACACAAATAACCCGACACTAATTAGCCCCCACAACACTTGCCCCAGTCGGTCGGGCAACATTGCAAAGGGTGAAAACAATACCGAAAATGTTGGACTGTAATAATACCCTTCATGATCGTACATCACTTCGTTGGCCCACCAATCTTGCGCTCCGCCGGCAAATGCCGGATAGACCGAATGCCTGTCTCCCTCGACAAGCACCTTCACGCAAAGCGCCACGCTAAACACAATCCACACCCAAAGTGCAAACTGCACCCAGCGATTTTTTGGCCACCAAGAATTTTTAGCTTCTGTAGGCATGAATAATGTCATCCAAATACTTATCGCC
>CAZIGP010000277.1:1464-1739 GCA_964538425.1 uncultured Pirellulales bacterium
GGGTAACAGAGCGACAGTGGCCAGCCGCCGACCGACCACTACGATTTTCCCCTCGTCCGATTTCGTAGTTCGATCACAATTGATTACCCCTTCCACGCGCCAAGCAAACGGCAACTCCACTCGAGTTGCACGATTGGCGCTGTAGCAAAAGTATTCGAATTTTTTCGGCAATTGACTCGACTTTAGTGGCAGTTCTTTGCGAACGTACTCAATCGGCCTCCGCCAATAATAACTAAACATGGTTTCGACTAAACCAAAACTCCCCAGCGGCTCAT
>CAZIGP010000277.1:1749-2560 GCA_964538425.1 uncultured Pirellulales bacterium
GGCAATTTGACTCTCCGCATTGGGATCGAGTGACACGAGCGAATTCACTGCCACGCCAGAAAATGTCAGTCCCAGAAACATTGCAATCGCCGCGGTAGTCATCGTTGCCGAGCGGATCGACCAACGATTCCACGACCTGGCAAGCATCACAAGCGTGACAATCGCTCCCACTGCATAGATTACAGCAAACCAAGTCGGCTGCGCAAGTTCGTGAAGGATGCCGACATTGCTCGAACCCGCTGCTACCACAAAGACGGTTCCCACAGCAATTGCTGCCAGCGCCCCACCCACAAACCAGTTCCAACCACGCCGTACAATTGCAGCCGCACCCGCTTCATGTACGCGCTGAATGACCAATCCCACAAGCGGCGCAGCAAGCGGAAACACCGGCATCAAATATCGTGGTCGAGCATTTGGAACCATCCAGCACGTCGGCAAAGCGACCAACCAACAAATGGTCGCCAGCGCCACCATTGGCATCGCCGCGCCAATCGTGCGACGAAATTGCGGCCAAATAAAGGCCGGTAACAAAAACGACCACGGCAGCAAGCACGCCCACACCTGAATCGGAAACGTGGCGAAATGACGAACAACCGCACCTGGCGAAAGTTGTTCCAGCTTCAATCCAACATCCGATGCCCACACCTTCTGCACACTTTCCCAATTGAGTGCATGGTAAAAGGGCGCCTGCCAACCGCCAAACAGTCCCACAAAAACAAGTAACCCTAAAAAATGCCCCCGGCTCATCAAGTATTGCCAATCGCGCTTCCATAGCAAATAAATCCCCACCGCTCCGCAAAAATAGACAGGT
>CAZIGP010000277.1:2570-6241 GCA_964538425.1 uncultured Pirellulales bacterium
CTGCAGGCTCTTCGTCAAAGTGGCAATCGCAACTAACCCATAAGCAACCATCCAAGTCGCCGCACTCGGCCATCGACAGGCATATCCCCAATGCCACATCATGAGCGCGCTGCTTAGAAACAATGTGAAAATTGCTTCCGTCTCCGCCACGCGACCAAGTTGCAACACCTGTGCGAACGTTGCATAAGCCAAGCCAGCGCCAAGCGCGCCCAGACGAGAGAGAAATCGCCGCGAATACGCGTACACCAACAGCGTTGTCAAAAGTGTTGCCACAAGCGTCGGCAAGCGAACTTCGACCAGCGACAATTCACCGGTTAGCTTTGTTAGCCAAGCGATCGGCCAGCTTCCCACCGGCGGCCGACTGAGAAACAGCTCTCCTTGCTGCCGAGGTACAATCCAATCTCCCGTCTGCAATATCTCCCACGCCACCATGGCCCGACGCGTTTCTTCACCACGAATCGGCAGATCCACCATCCGTGAAAAATAAATCGCCGCCGTTAGCGCCGCCAAAAACCAAAACTGCCACTCACGCCACCAGTGGAACGTAGGACCATCGACATCAGAGACGGATGTGTCGTTTCGCAGCATTGATTCCCTCCTCCATGAGGGATGCGGTATGAACGGAAAAATGCCGCGAAAATATCGCACAAAACAGCATTTCGAACAAGCCAAACTTCCTTACCCAAGAAGCCTGAGTGGCGTAGGAATCTCCCACCCCAAGCCTTGCCTAGCTTGTTTCCCCACTTCGCGAGATGGTATACTGTTTTTTCCCACCTTTTAACGGCTTTGAGGCCTTCTGATGTCCACGATGCGCTTCCTTTTCTGGCTGAATTGTCTCAGCCTCTTTTTTGCCTCCTCCCTAGGTTCCGAACTGCTTGCGGCTGACGAAGCAAAGTCCGCGACCGACGATAAAACCGTAACCAAACCGGTTAGTTACTACCAAGAAATTCGGCCATTATTACAAGAGCATTGTCATGGTTGCCATCAGCCTGCCAAACGAGGCGGCGGATACTGCATGACCTCTTATGCCGAATTACTAAAAGCTGGCGAAAGCGAAGTTCCGGGCATTGTTCCAGGAAAGCCCGATGAGAGCAATCTGATTGATCAAATCACGCCGGCTGACGGTAAGGCAGAAATGCCGAAAGAAAAACCACCGCTTCATGAAACACAGATTGCGTTGATCACACGCTGGATCGCCGAAGGAGCCAAAGACGATACGCCGGCTTCGGCCAATCCCGTGTATGATGCCGATCATCCTCCGGTTTATCAAATGCCTCCGGTCATTACGTCGATCGATTACTCGCCCGACGGCAAATTACTTGCCATCTCAGGCTATCATGAAGTGCTTCTGCGCTCGGCCGACGGGGCAGAACTTGTGGGTCGTTTGATCGGACAGTCCGAACGAATCGAAAAAGTGGTGTTCTCACCCGATGGAAAAAAATTGGCCGCGGTTGGAGGCTCACCAGGCCGGCTCGGTGAAGTGCAAATTTGGGATGTCGCCGAAAGGAAACTTTTGCTCTCCAAAGCGATCACTTACGATACGCTATACGGCGTAAGTTGGTCCCCCGATGGAACTCGCGTGGCGTTCGGTTGTGCCGACAACACAGTGCGTGCCATCGACGCCACCAGTGGAGAGCAAGTGCTCTATCAAGGCGCCCATAACGATTGGGTGTTAGATACGATCTTTTCCAGCGACGCCACCTATCTGATCTCGGTCAGCCGCGACATGACCATGAAGCTGATCGAAGTATCGACCCAGCGGTTTATCGACAATATTACCAGCATCACCCCTGGAGCACTGAAAGGCGGCCTCTGAGCAGTTGATCGTCGGCCGGACAAAGATGAGCTATTGGTAGGAGGTTCCGACGGCAGACCGAAACTATTTCGAATGCTGCGCACGTCGGATCGTAGAATCGGCGACGACGCCAACCTCATTCGCAACTATCCTGCTATCGAAGGGCGCATTTTTGCACTCGAATTCAGCCGCGATGGTGGGCGCATCGTGGTCGGCAGTAGCGACGACGGCAGCGGAAACGTGCGAGTTTATGAAACCGAAAATGCGAAAGAAGTTTCCAAGCTTGACAAAAAAGTTGGCCCAATTTACACCGTCACTTTCAACCCCGATGGCAAAACGATTGCAGCCGGCGGCTTTGAAGGCCAAGTATTTTTAATCGATGCCGAAAACGGGAAAATAACAAAGCAATTTGTTCCAGTCCCACTAAAAGAAAAGTAAGTGTGTGTCCGGAAATTCAAATGTAGGAGGCGAATCCTTTCGCCGACAAACCGTGCGGTAGACGATCGCATAGAATTCAGATCACGGCATTGCTGAACGTAAAAGAAATTAGTTAATTTCAAATCATAGCTCGCAGGCGTAAGGATCGATCATGATGAAACGAACTTATTGCGGACTTTGCTTGGTAACGGCGGCCATGGTTGCCGCTTCGCTGGGGACAATTCTTCAAGGCGCAGATTCGAATCCGGCGCAGGAAAAGGCGGCCGAAGCAAAGTTGCCCTCAGAAGCTTTGCCACCAGAAACTAAAGTGGTTTCCATTACGGCCGAACCAGCTTCGATCAAACTCAACCAGCGATTTAGCTATCGCCAGTTGATGCTAACTGCGACTTTAGCATCGGGCGAACAGATTGATGTCACGCGATTGGCAGAGTTAACCTCACCTTCCGAAATCGTTGCAGTCACCGCCGAGCGGCTCGTGCGGCCAAAATCCGATGGCTCGGCCACCTTAAAATTCATGCTGGCCGGTCAAACGGTGGATGTGCCCGTGTTGGTTAGCGGATATGGCGCGGAACCGCCGGTTAGTTTTATCCGCGACGTGCAGCCGATGATGACCAAATTAGGCTGCAATCAAGGCCTTTGTCACGGCGGAGCTAAAGGAAAAAACGGATTCAAGCTATCGCTTCGCGGTTACGATCCTGTGTTCGATCACATTGCATTGACCGACGATTTAGCATCGCGCCGTTTTAATCGCGCTGCTCCCGAACAAAGCCTCATGCTCCTGAAACCCGCTGGCGCGGTTCCGCATGTTGGCGGCGCGCTAATGAAATCAAGCGACACCTCATATCAATTGCTTAAAGCGTGGATTTCGCAAGGCGCGAAGCTCGATCGTAAAACCACTCGGGTCCAAAAGATCGACGTCGTTCCCAAGGACCGCGTCATTCCTTTGCCTGGAATGAAGCAGCAGATCGTTGTTACTGCCACTTATGACGACGGTAGCACGCGCGACGTGACCGCAGAATCGTTCATCGAAAGCGGCAACATCGAAGTGACAACCGCCGACACTCACGGCGTGATTACCGCACTGCGTCGCGGTGAAGCTCCGGTGCTGGTGCGTTACGAAGGCAACTACGCCGCTGTCACCATTACCGTCATGGGCAACCGTACAGGGTTTGTTTGGCAGCAGCCTCCCGAAAATAATTACATTGACTCGCTGGTATATGCCAAGCTGCAAAAAGTAAAAACGCTTCCGAGCGGCTTGTGCGACGACGCCGAATTCGTGCGTCGCATCTATCTCGATTTGACCGGCCTGCTGCCAACCCCTGCCCAAACGCGTGCCTTCCTTGCCGACCGCCGCGACACCCAATTGAAGCGCGACGAACTGATCGATCACCTGGTTGGCAATCCAGAATTCGTCGAACATTGGACTAACAAATGGGCC
>CAZIGP010000278.1:0-6238 GCA_964538425.1 uncultured Pirellulales bacterium
AAGGCACTGGAAATCGCAAGCAAAAGGCGGAAACCAAATACACTCCACTCCGTGAAGTATTGGAAGGCAAGCGGGTTTTACTGGTGGAAGATTCGATCGTTCGGTCCACGACGATGAAAGTGCTGATTAATCGCATTCGTGACTTAGGGGGTGCACGCGAAATCCATGTTCGTGTGGCTTGTCCTCCGATTGTCGCTCCCTGTTTTTATGGCATCGATATGTCGACGATTAGCGAGCTATTCGCTCCGCAGTTCTTGCCGGACGGCCAGCTAACCGAGGCAGCCCAAGCCGAGATGGCGCGAGTGCTAGGCGCCGATTCGCTCCGTTATTTGCCAGTCGATGCGATTGCTCGCTCGGTGGGTTTCGATTCCGACCAGCTTTGCCTAGCTTGCATTACCGGAGAATATCCCACGCCCTATGGGCAGAAGCTTTATCAGATTGCGCTTAACCATCATGACGACTGCAGCGGTGGACGCACTTATGAAAATGTGAAATCAATGGCAGCGGCGACTACAGGCCATTGATGCCGATCGAGCATTTGCTGCAGAGGAACAGGCTCTTGTGTTCTGCGGCAAAAAACTGCCCGTCAATTTTAATTTTAATTGCCAGCCAAAATTAGTTGCTCGTCGCTTGCAGGCTGCGTAGTTCATCAAGCTCGACTTGCAACCGGTGACGCAACGGGCTTTCTGCACGCAATTCTTCCAACAAGCTTTCACCCTTGGCAAAAGTTTCTTCGTTGTAAGAACCACCTTTGAAAAGTTGACGCCAGCTTCGAGACACTTCTTTTTCGGTCAACACGCAACACACCTCATCGCAGGAGAGAAATTCGGCCGTTACCCCAATTTTAAGTGAATCAACGAAAATCGCAAGAGAAAGATAGGAATTAAGGGCCCGATTCAGCTCATGAATGCATTTAAAAGCATAAGACTAGCCGCCAATTCGCAATTTTCCGATTGTTAGCGTTCTGGTTTAGACACAGAGCTGCCGGTGGCTTTTGTCTTGCGTTTGAAAAGCTTATCAGTGCTAGTAGCGTAAAGAATGTCGAAATTTGGGCCGCCAAAGGTAATATTGGATAGAAATGCCGACTGAGGTTTTTGGATGATGCCGATAAGTCGGCCTTGAACGTCAAACACTTGGATGCCCAAATAAGTGGCCACATACAACCGGCCCTGAGTATCAATCGTCATGCCGTCCGCGCCGCTCGATCCTCGATCGGGAGGAGTGAGCATCGTGTAGAATCGTTCCTTATCAATCAACATTCCACTGGGACTGATGCGAAAAGCCCAGAGATTTTGGCCGGTGGTATCAGCGACAACTAATGTTCCTTGCTTAGGCCACAGAATAATGCCGTTAGGTCGTTCAATCGTTTTATCGACAGGTACCGCTTGACCTCCCGGCGGCACATACCAAACCGTGCGTTTGTCGGGTTCAGTGAAGTAAACAGCGCCATCGGGCGTCACCACTAAATCATTGGGTAACACGTCGGCAGCAATTACCGTTTCTTGACCTTCGGCGTCGTAAATCACCACACGTTTTTTACCGAATTGGCAAGCGTACAAGCGATCATCCCGGCCAAACATCAGGCCATTGCTGCCTCGGCTATTGGCGACGAATACTTCGGGTTCGCCTTTGCTATTCAAACGATAAATCTTATTGGCGGGCACATCGCTGAAGTAAAGAGTTCCCTTGGAATCACTTGCTGGGCCTTCAGTAAAATTGAAGCCCTCCGCAACTAATTCCCAGTTTTTGTCATGGATTAGGATGTCATCCAGCGCGTTTTGAGCGCAGGCACATCGAACAAAGACAATCTGTGTCAAGAAGAGATAAATAGGCCAGCGGAGCATAGAAGCTTAGATGGAGATTTGCAGTTTGAGAGCCAGAACACCAAAGAATTTTATTCAACGAGCACCACCGCTCGAGGAAGTTTCAGTTTTCACGTCACGCCATAACCATCGCAAGGCATCCGGTAGGACCGCGCCGCCGTGTTTGTCGTTATGGCCACCGTCCCCGTAGTCAAAACGATAATCGTAACCGGCAAATTTCAGTGCAGCGGCCATCTGCTGATTGGCTAGCGGCCAACTGCCGAATTGGTTATCGAGATCACCCGACCCATCTTGTAGATAAACGCGAATGGGTTTGCGTTCAGTTTTCCGAATTAAAGACGGGTAAACATGTCCGCCACGAATATTTGTGAAGCTGCCCACGTGGCTCATTACTTTGCCAAAAGCATCAGGCCGTTCCCAGGCAACGGTAAACGCACAAATGCCGCCACTGCTTATGCCGCAGATGGCGCGATGCTCGGGTTTGTCGGAAAGAGTGTATTTCTTCGCCACTTCCGGCAAAATTTCGGTAAGCAGAAATCTTGCATATTGATCGCCGAGAGAATCGTATTCAAAGCTGCGGTTGCGGCGTTCTTCTTCGCCTCGTTTTGCGGCAGGGACCACGCCTGGATTGACAAAAATGCCAATGGTCACCGGCATTTCTTTTTTGTGAATAAGATTGTCAAAAACAATTGGAACGCGAAACGAGCCATCTTCTTTTAAGTAGGCCTCGCCATCTTGAAACACCATTACACAAGCAGGTGCGTCGGCAGCGTATTGTGACGGTACATAAACCCAAAAATCTCGCTGCGCACCTGAAAAGACTTGGCTGGCCAAATGCTGTTTGGTAATCGTGCCGCGAGCCACGTTTTCTTGCCGCGTCGAATCCGATCCAAGTTCGTAACTTTCTGCCGATTGTACTACGCGTATGGCCGTAGCCGGCAAGGCAAGCAATGCCAGCCAAAACGTCAAGATTCGGAAACCGAGCATGGTCGATTCTTTTTGTCGCAAGTAGTGATCTGGAAAGATTTAACAGTTTAGCCGATCGTGTTTAAGTAGGTGCAATGAAAATCGAGAAAAACCCGTTTAATCCACGCGCCGGTGGTTTGTCAGTACCCCGGAATCTTGGTAAGCTATGGACGCTCGTTTCCCAGCCAGCCGATGTCTAATGGACGCATAATTTACCTCCCACTGGCACGCCTACACAACCTTACAGAATGCCCCTGAAATAGCGATTGAAGCAGCTATTGGGGATTGTTGAGTTGGGAAATTTAGGAACGCCGGCAAAGCCTCTACTGAGACACCGCTGCCTGGGGAGGCAATCTTTCCAACGGAGAATTCGGAACTGTGCATCTCGATCATTTGCCTGGATCGTTTTTTGGCCCATCGAACCTTGTCGACCTGTTGCGGCACCGTGCCGCTCATCAATCCAATGACCTAGCTTTCAGCTATTTGGTCGACGGGGAAAATGAGGAATTAAGTTGGACCTATGCCGATTTGGATCGGCGTGCCCGCGCCATTGGCGCTTGGCTGCAATCGCTTGGTTTACAAGGCGAACGGGCGCTGCTGCTCTATCCAGCGGGGCTAGATTTTGTGGCCGCGTTCTTCGGTTGCGTGTATGCAGGTGTCGTTGCGGTGCCGGCTTATCCGCCACGGAAGAATCGCTCCTTGGAGCGTATCGAGTCCATTGCTGAAGATGCAGAAGCAAAAGTCGCATTAACCACGCAAGAAGTGCTTGATCGTGTTCAAGGCGTTCTCGAAGAGAATCCGCATCTGCGATCTCTGCATTGGTGCGCTACCGATCGTTTTCCCGAGGGCATCGAACGCGATTGGAAACAGCCTGATGTGCATGGCGACACACTGGCCTTTTTGCAATACACATCGGGCTCCACCGGGATACCGAAAGGCGTCATGCTCAGTCATGCGAATTTAATGCACAATTCGGCACTGATTAGCTATGCCTTCGAGCATACGCGCAGCGGCGGCGGCGTATTTTGGTTACCGAGTTATCATGATATGGGTTTGATTGGTGGGATTCTGCAACCCATCTATTACGGCCGCCCCAATGTGTTGATGTCGCCGATGTCGTTTTTGCAACGCCCCGTACGTTGGTTGCAAGCAATTACGAAATACAAAAGCACGGTCAGCGGTGGTCCGAACTTCGCGTATGATTTGTGTCTGCGCCGCATCTCGGAAGAAGATCGCAAGACATTGGATCTAAGCACCTGGACGTTGGCATTTAACGGCGCTGAGCCGATTCGGCCGGAAACTCTCTCCGAATTTGCAAAAACCTTTGCCCCGTGCGGCTTCAAGCCCGAAGCATTTTATCCTTGCTACGGTTTGGCAGAAGCTACCCTGATGGTGACGGGCGGATTGAAATCATCTTTACCTATTGTTCGCGCTTTTGATGCTAAAGGGCTTGAGAATAATCAGGTGATTGATGCATTGGCTGAGGAAGAAGATGGCATTCGGACGTTAATTGGCTGCGGCACCTCATTCTCCGATCAAGAAATGATCATCGTCGATCCTGAAACGATGACTCAATGCCCACCAGGCCGCATCGGAGAGATTTGGGTTGCTGGCCCTAGTGTCGCTCAAGGTTATTGGCGGAGGATCGATGAAACAACGAATACTTTCCGCGCTTACTTGAAGGATACCGGACGGGGGCCGTATTTACGTACGGGCGATTTAGGGTTTGTTCGCGAAGGCGAGCTGTTCGTTACTGGTCGGCTCAAAGACTTGATTATTATTCATGGCCGCAACCATTATCCACAAGATATCGAAACAACTGTTGAACAAGCGCACCCGCTGCTTCGTCCCATGGCTTCGGCGGCATTCACCGTCGATGTCGGCCGGCGAGAACGGCTGGGAATTGTGGCAGAAATTGAACGCGGTCGAAATCGTACTCAAGCCGAGTTGAACGAAGTCTTTGAAGCAATTCGGAAAGTCGTCTCCGCGGAGCACGAAGTGCCAGTCGATGCCATTGTCCTCATTAAGGCTGGCAGCATTCCCAAGACTTCTAGTGGCAAGATCCAACGTCATGCTTGTCGCAACAGTTTCTTGCGAGGTGATGATTTGGAAGTTGTCGCCCAGTGGCGGGCTTGGGAAACACCAGTGGCCGAAGCTTCAGCCGTGGCAGCACCTGCTGCCGCTGAGAGCCCGACCATTGCCGGTTCCAACGGCCATCTTCGCACGAGCGGTTTGGCCGATCGCTTGCCGCCGGTGTCAGATGCCACCGCGGAAGTCGTGATGGGGCAGATCGCCAAGGTTGCCAAAGAGCGAGCCAAAGGGCTTACCTTGGATTCGAATATCCTTGAAATGAGTATGGATTCGCTCGAACGGATGGAAATCGTCGCTGCGCTCGAAGATACCTTCGGAGGCCGATTCCCTGAGGATGTATTGCCCGACATGATCACGGTGCGTGATATCGTTGCTGCCGTTGAAAAATTTCTGGGCAAAACACCGCGGAAACGTTCCGCCGTATCCACCGAAGAAACACCTACCAGCCATTACCGCGTTGAGCAATTTCCCGAGTACTTGGCGCTCAAACAACAATGGCAAGTGCTGGCTAGCACCGGAGCTAGAAACCCGTTTTTTAGCGTCCACGAACGAGTCATCGACGATACCACAATGATTGATGGTCGCGAGCTCATTAGTTGGTCAAGCTATAACTACTTAGGGATGTCCGGTGATCCGGTCGTCACCGAAGCAACGATCGAAGCCGTGGAACGTTACGGCACCAGCGTTTCAGCCAGCCGCTTAGTGTCGGGTGAAAAAAGTATTCACCGTGAATTGGAACGCACCATTGCCGGATTTGTAGGTGTCGAAGACGCGGTGGTTTTCGTCTCTGGCCATGCAACAAACGAAACGACAATTGGCCACTTGTTTGGACCAGGCGATTTGATTTTGCACGATTCGCTTGCTCATAACAGCATTATTCAAGGTTCGATTCTCAGCGGTGCGCGCCGTCGCCCGTTTCCGCACAACGACTGGCAAACGCTCGATCAATTGCTCGGCGAGCTAAGGCATGAATATCGTCGTGTGCTCGTTGCGATCGAAGGCGTTTACAGCATGGACGGCGATTATCCCGACCTGCCGCAGTTCATCGAAGTTAAGAAAAAACATAAAGCAATGATGATGATCGATGAAGCACATTCACTCGGCGTCATGGGGCCGCATGGTCGAGGCATCAGCGAGCATTTCGATATTGAACCCGCAGATGTAGATATCTGGATGGGCACTCTCTCGAAAAGCTTGGGTAGTTGCGGGGGGTACATTGCTGGCAGTAAGCCTCTGGTCGAATACTTGAAGTACACGGCCCCGGGCTTCGTTTTCAGTAACGGCATTTCCCCACCGAACGCTGCTGCTGCGCTGGCCGCACTTCATCTCTTGGAGGAAGAGACAGATCGTGTTGACCG
>CAZIGP010000279.1:0-6225 GCA_964538425.1 uncultured Pirellulales bacterium
TTTTGCCAACGTTGCCAATGCTCATCCAATTCTTTCACGGTCCCAATCATCTTCATTTCGCCTTGTTCTTCCAGCAGGCGATAATAAGCCAACTGCCCTTGCGCAACCCCATAGGCCATGCTCTGCGTGCCGTAGTCGAGATCTGACCGGCGGTGACCATTTGCAGGCTGCATGTGCCGCTTTGCGCGGGCCATCAAAGTCCCAAAACAGACGGCCACACCACCTTTTCGCAGTTCAGGAAGAGATGTCGTAGCACGGCCACGACAAGCCTGATCGGTCATTCCTGCTTCGCGCTGATTAATTTGTTCAACCGTTTCTATTTGGTCGCGATTAAAGCTTAGCGCATTCCAAGCTAGATCCAGATGCGAATCGATGATTAATCTCATAACTAAAAAATACAAACCAAAAGAAATTTTTAATAATCTTAAATGCTCAGAAAATTGGCAGCTGCACTTGGCTCACCATGCCGTCCAATTACCATGCCGTCCAACCGCCATCGACGACGAGATTATGGCCGGTCACATAACTGCTGGCATCGCTCGCCAAAAAGACCACAGCACCTTTTAATTCATGAGGCTGCCCCATCCGTCGCATTGGCGACTTGCTGCAAAGCCGTTCCGTAAGTTGAGAAGATACCGCAGGAGCAGGAAATGGCCCAGGGCTAAGAGCATTGACTCGAACATGATCGCTGGCCCAATATACCGCCAGGTGTCTCGTCATCTGAAGAATGCCTCCCTTAAGCGCATGATAAGCGACGGGACTAGCAATAGAAATTCCAGCATAGGCATCAGGATACGACCCGACTTGCCCGTACATTGAGCCCAGCATCACAATGCTGGCAGACTTTTTCTGAGCGACGGCATGATCTCGCGCCAATCGTGAGAGCAGAAAATATCCCGTAGCATTGGCTAATTGGCGGGAGAATTCTTCCGCAGTGCAATTTGTCAGATCAGACTTGCAATGTTCATTGCCATTGTTCACCAAAATGTCAATCGATCCGTTCAATTTGGCGGCGTCTGCAAATCCATTTGGTAAGCCCTCATGGTCCATATGATCGAGGGTCAGTCCATGATGAACAGCTTTGCCAATTTTTGGTAATTCGTCCGCAATAGCTTGTGCCCGCGTTTTATCACGGCTAGTAGCGATTACATTTGCACCAGCCTCCGCAAGAGCACGAGCCAACGATTTGCCTAAATAACCTGTAGCACCTGTGATCAAAGCTGTCTTGCCGCTCAAGTTAAACAATTCTTGAATGGTAGGCTCGGTTTTCATTTTTACTTTATTGCAAAAAATTCTCTAACGAAGACAGGCGATTTGAACCACATGGTCGAATCTAATAAGACTAAGCAAACACTTAACTACGATTATTTTTGACTGCTTAAATAACTTTCCGATTGCTTATTTAAGGAATTGTCAAAAGCAAATCCTAAGGATTTGAATTTTGATTGCAGGCTCTCAAATCCTTGTTTGACCATCACGATATCTGCCTGGTGGAAAATGAGTTTTGCGTCTTGTTGAAGTGCATCTTCAACCTGAGCAATGGTGCCTGCCGCCCGGGCCCAATGTTTTCCTGTGTTTTTGGCTGCTTTCGAAATGGCTTTGACAGCCGTTGCTAATTGAGGGTGATCGAATTTACCAGGAAAGCCACTCAAAATAGAATAATCGGCCGGGCCCAACATGATGATGTCGACGCCTGGAACCGCGGCAATCGCTTCAGCTTGGGAAATCGCCTGCTCATGCTCCAGTTGAATAATGACCAGCGTCTGTCGATTTGCATGCTCGATGTATTCTGCAATCGGTACGTTGCAATACAACGCATCAGGTCCGCTGCCATCGAAGCCACGCGTTCCCAGTGGAGCAAATTTTGCCCAGCGTACAACTTCTGCAGCTTCTTCGGCATCATCGCAGCGCGGGTACATAATTGCTTGCGCACCCAACTCTAAAAGACGTCCCATCCGCATGAATTCGCCTTTGGCAGGTCGCGCCACAATGTCAGATTGTCCAACCCGCGCGGCACGCATCAGTTGCCCCGCAGTTTCGACGCTGTAACCGTGGTGCTCCAAATCCATCCAGATGCCGTCAAAACCCATGATGCTAGCCAGCTCAAACACCGAGGGATCGGTCAAATGAAGTTGCGGACAAAGAGCTTGTTCGTTGCGGTCTAATTTTGCTTTGATTCGACTATTTCGCATGATTAAGTAGTTGAACGAATTTAACTTGGTTATTGATATTGAATAAAAATTTGTTTCGTCACTCAAATCCCGAGTAAAGAAAAGCCATCACGGCAAATTAAAGCCTCGATTTGACGAACATCAAGGCGAGGCAACCGTGTGCCTTCCAGCATATCGTTAAGATGACGCAAGCCCTCAACCGTCGCATTGACTGTCGTAAAGGGATAGTCCGTACCGAATAAAAGCTTGTTCCAAACACCGTACTCCTGCACAAGCATCAAGCTATGATAAAACTGAAACGGCCGATAGTGCAGAGCACTAATATCCGCGTAAACATTCGGATGTTTGCGAATTACTGCGACACATTCGCCTTCGTAAGGATGTCCTAAGTGAGCCAAAATAATCTTGCATTCAGGATAGCGAATTGCCACCGAATCCAAATGGCGAGGCAAAGTGCATTCCAGTGGCGCCTGGTCCACAAAGGTTGTTCCTGTGTGCAACAGCACCGGCAACCGATGTTCGGAAGCATATTTCCATAACGGAGCAAGTCGCTCGTCCTGAGGCATGAACCCGGCATACATCGGCATCAATTTAATGCCTCGCAAGCCTAATTCTTGATGGCCCACTTGCATTTCTCGTTGCCATCCATCTTGCGTTGGGTCCAAAGACAAAAAGCCCACCAGCCGTTGAGGATCCTTGGCGACATAATCAGCAACATACTGGTCTTCAATCCACAGCCCGCTCAACTTCGCTTTGCCGCCAAAAACAATGGTTCGCACGTCCGCCGGAGCACTGGCCCAATATTCGTCATGCCGCACATCTAAACCTTCTTCTAATCCCGCGCGAGCACGACGCACTTGCGCACGGAACGACTCGCTGAAATGCAACGAAGGTGTCCACGCATGGCTGTGTACATCAAAAATCATTGTTGGACGACTGGGCTATTGAATAAATGGTTAACGACAATCAATTATCTCGGTATCAAGTTTGAATCCATTGGGATTGCTCCAATGAGCGCAGAATCGCAAGATTGACTCGTAGTGTTTGCGAGCCTTCAGCTAGCGTGCAAAGTGGGCGTTTTCCCTCCTCAATGGCATCAAAAAAAACAGCGAGCTGTCTTGTAAATAAATCGTCACGCTCAAGCGGCGCTCCAGGCTCATCGTGCCAAGCATTGCCAGGCTCTGTCATCCATCGCCAGCGGTTTTCGTGAAATTCAAAACGGAGCGTGCCCCGCTCACAATTGACCGTAATGGTGACTTCGTTGGGAGCTTGATGTTGGTTCATTGAATAGGAAGCAAGCACATTTTTGTGCCGCGCGAGCACATGCACGGTGTCTTCAACTTCAACATCGGGTATCAAACAGTGGGCTGCGTCAGCCAGCACACGATCGATGGGGCCCACAAGCCATTCCACCGCATTGATAATATGCGTTAGCGCGTCTTGGATCGCTCCGCCTCCTGTAGCGCGGTTGTTGTAGTAAGTATTTTTGTAAGCAGGTCGATAGAATGGAAATTTCTGTCCTGCCACGGCAACAACCTGCACTGGCTGACCGAAACGCCCAGATAACAATGCGTCACGCATGGCGGTCAATGTCGGATTCGCTCGATGAACATACGCCACTCCCGCGGTGACATTTTGCTGAGCGATTGCTTGCTGCAGGTGGTCGACACCCTCGGGTGACGTGCTGAGAGGCTTTTCAATCAACACATGAATACCGGCTTTAACAAGACGAGTTGCCATCGGTACATGCAAGTGCGCAGGCACACAAACCACAGCCGCCGCTGGACGCTCACGGAGTGCCGCATCAAGATCGCCATACGAATGAGTAACGCCATACCGTTCTGCAATCGTTTGCCTCAAATCGGCATTCACTTCGCAAACTGCCAGTTCCACGCGGCCGGTTTGTTGAGCACAACGCAGGTGTCGCTCGCCAATCGAGCCCACGCCAATAATAAGTAATCGCTTTTTTGACACGTTCCGATTCATCAAGAAAGGTGAGTAACTTCATGAGGCTGCTTAAAATGCAAACCTTGGTTTGATGATATAGGATATAGTTACACATCTTAATGGTCTATAGACCGCGCGATCTGAAACCAAACTATCGTGCGGGCTTTTCTTCAAAGTGCATAATGTACAACGCTAAACGCCCCACCAGACGGGCATAACTGAACCACGTGGCTGCAAAAAGCATACAAGTGATAAGCAGTGGAAAAACGGGACAGTACTTGTTCAATATCTCCGAGGCCAAATCGGAACCGCCCCAAAGCAAAGCACTTATCGCAAAAAATACCACCCAAGCATACCAATCATCGATCAAGCTACGGAGAATTGGCGGCGAAACGGGCCAAAGAGACGAGTTCGTTTCCAGAGTGGAAAGTAACAGAATCGGAAACAACAGATAAATGGCGATCGCTGCCACAACCACAGCACTTGTGGCATTAAATAATGAAGTAATCGCAGAGGGCAGGGCGGCCAGTAACCCCGCCACCGCAACCAAGTAAATCAGACGCAGAAAGTAAAACAACCACTCAACATAATCAGAATCGGGCCAACTTCTTGCTTTGTCGAGGTGATAAGCCGTACTTTCGATGATGGAAATAAAACAGGCCGATCCATAGGAAAAGGCCGCAATGCCAACTAAGAAACCTATCAGGCAGAAACAACCTCCGGCAATCGCTCCATAGCCCGCAAACAAATACCTCGAACCCATCATCAAAAACCAAGAACAGACAAACAACCCAACGGAAAGTGCCATCCATTGCGCCAGCGCATTAAGGCGTAGGAAGTAAGTAAAAATCCCAGAGGTGAAAGTCCAAACAAGTGTGATCCGCTCAGGTGGTGCAACCCAAGTATCCGCGTGCAACGAGTCATCCGGCGGCGTACCGTGAAGAATTTCCTTGAGCTGCGGCGAAGTGGCTTGCACCGGACCGACGCGGTAGTCATCGTCGGGGTTGAAAGCCTGCTGGGCTTCAGTGGTCACAGGTTCGGCGTACGGTGACAGTGGAATATCGTCGACCGTAATTGCTGCCGGCGAACTTGCAGGAATCTTTGCTGCCCCGGACGGAATTGGTTCATCCGCCAGCAGCAGATCATCCTCATTATTGGCCGGCGCATCCACAGTAAGTTCCGCGGTGCATTGTCGGCACTGCACGCGCTGGCCAATCAATTCACGGGACACCTGCCTCCGCGACTTGCACGTCGGACAAACCAACAAAATGGAAGTCGACTGGCTCATACTAAACCTTGAGTTGAACCTCGAATCGGCAGCCGATGGACGCGAACGATCGATAATCCATTGCTTCAAAGCAGAGCGACCATTAGCGTAAATGAGCAGTTCGGCAGTTTTAATTAACTCGGATTACCAATCGGTACGATCCAACGAGCCATTGCCGTCGCCATTATAACGATTGGCATAAGTACATGTTTATTCGCCGCTGACACCGCAACCTTAGAAGACCGAATTCGTGAGCGGGCTAGCCGGCCGATCGAAAAGAAAACTCGGCAACGGCCTACTGATAGAGATGCGGCAAGGAAAACGGCCACAGAAGTAAATGCAAGCTGGATCTGTTAGCTGTGGCAAAGCTCATTTTTTGACGACACACAACACCAAACGTCGGCGTTTTCGTCGCTGAAAGCCCCAAATCAACAAACCAACAGCGCCGCTAGCGAGCAATGCTCCGAGAGCAGGTTCTGGGACCGCTTCCACAACTGCGAAGTTCAAATCTCCCAACCGAGTGTCGGAAACAATGTCGATCCATTGGCCCACCAGAACGCTCGAATTGCGGCCACGAACCCGAATGCCCATGAACATTTCGTCGTTAAAGTTACGCTGCGGCTGATCGGGAAAAAAATTCAAATAGTCGACGGTTGAGTTATCGCACCATGCCAAATCGTTATCCATCAGCGGATCGCACAGGCCGATCCATAAATTCACCTTTCCGGTTGCTGGAGCGTTATCGAGAGCTGTCACTTTAAAGGTGTTGTAAACGAAATCATGCTCCGATTGGCTATTAATCGTAACGAGATGCCCGCCTAACGAGACGGCCTCTTCTTC
>CAZIGP010000280.1:0-297 GCA_964538425.1 uncultured Pirellulales bacterium
GATGGCGATAAGTCGAATGTCAACTATGGTGGAGCTGGATATGGTAAAAAAAATCGCCCAGACCTCTCCAATACAAGTTTTTTACTAGATGCACTGTATGCTGCAGGTGGTGGCGCTGAAGATGAAGCGGTTCAGCGAGCGTTAGTTTTTGTCTCTCGCTGTCAAAACTTAGAGACGGAATACAACACCACCGCTTTTGCCGCAAAAAATCCTGATGGTGGTTTTTATTACACCATTGCTGCAGGTGGAGAGAGCCAAGCCGGCATCGACCCTCAAACCGGCGGCTTGCGCAGCTAT
>CAZIGP010000280.1:307-6214 GCA_964538425.1 uncultured Pirellulales bacterium
TGCTTCGATGACTTATGCAGGTCTCAAAAGCATGATTTACGCCGGTGTCGGCCCAAACGACCCTCGCGTGAAAGCTGCTATTGCTTGGCTCCAAAAACATTACGATTTGTCCAGCAATCCTGGCATGGGACAACAAGGGTTGTATTACTACTATCAGACTTTCGCCAAAGCTTTAGCGGCGATGGGGCAAGACACGTTTGTCGATGACAAAGGTAACAAGCACGATTGGCGAGCAGAACTTGTCGCTCAACTTGCCAAACAGCAGCGAGAAGATGGGGCGTGGGTGAATGAAACCACACGCTGGATGGAAGGTGATGCCAATTTGGTAACGGGCTATTCGCTGCTGGCACTCAGCTATTGCAAACCAGCCCCGAAGAAATAGAAGCTGCTTGGTTTACGCGTCGTACGGCATTAAAATCTCGTCAGGCCGCAAGCCAGCGATTGATTTAAAGCCGCCCTCTGCGATTGTTTCACCGAGCTTCGTCACCGTGCGGAAATCGCGATCGCTGGGCGGCCGCCCGGTAAGCTTACGAGTGAGATCCGTACAAAGCACATCTGCAGCAGCGCGCACAACTTCGTCGCTCTGTCGTGCAGCATACAGCGACGCACAAAGGATTGTCACTGCGTCTTGCAATTGTTGTGATAAGTAAGCCATGCGGCATTGGCGATCGGCCAGTGCGAGTTGATGCTTTCGCATCACGCCATCGATTCGCAATGGTGAGTTTTGCAGCCACTGGGCGGCCAAGTCGGCATGGGCCCGCAAATTATTTGGCATTCCAGCTGGAAATTGCGATCTTGGTTTAGGGTTGAACTTTTGGCCTAAAATCCACTTCAAATACGGAAATACCACTCCGCGCAACGCCCAAGCATGTGACGGATTCAGCAGATTTGGTTTTTTTATTCCCGCCGCAGCGAGTGCTTTACCGATTGGCTCGAAAAACCGCATGCCGTGCTGCTTCACTAGCGACTTGAAAAATGCCATACCAAGCATCTCCCCCTCACCTTCGTAGATGCACGGAGCAAGATACTCATGCACGTTGTCTCCAAACATGTGACCATGCAAGAAAGACCTGCCGCCGTGTGTTTTCATGTACAAATCAATGGCCGCTTCCTTCTGCGCTTCGCTGCCGAAAATTTTGGCGATGATGCACTCCATTTCGCCGCGATATCCACGATCGATGAGCCCCGCGCACCATTCGACCAGTGCGTCGCAGCCGACGACAAGGCCGGCCAGTCGCCCCAAGCGGCGGCGAACAAGTTCTCGCTTTACAATTGTTTCGCCGTAAGTACGGCGGAACTGTGCCCAGGGAATCATGCTTGCCATCATCAACCGCATGGTGCCCGCAGCGTTGGCGCATAGTGCCACTCGACCAAGATTTAAACCGTGGTAAGCAATGGTTAATCCATCGCCTCGTGGCGGCGTCAATAAATTTTCAGCCGGAACTCGGAAGTTTTTAAAAATAATTCCTTGATTGTAGGTGTGTTTTAACGCATACAAGCCATATTTCCGCAGTTGAAATTGTTCGTTCTCTTGGTTGGGCAGATCAATCACCAGCACCGCTGGGCGATTTTCAATTAGACAAACCAAGCCGATTGTTCGGCCCGGAACAACGTTAGTGATAAATAATTTCTCGCCATTGACGACAAACTCGTTGCCAACTTTTTCCGCTCGGGTGCGCAATGCTGTTAAATCGGAACCTGCACCTGGCTCGGTTAATGCGAAGGCAGATAAACGTTGGCCGCTGGCAAGCTTTGGTAGAAATCGCTGCTTTTGCTCTGGTGTGCCAAAGGTACGCACCGGATCCACGGCGCCAATGCAACCATGAACCGATGCTAGGCCTGCCACTGTGGGATCGATCATTGCCATTTGCGTCAGAAACGGAGCAAATGCTGAAAATGGCGCCCCACTACCACCAGATTCCCGATCGACGAGCAAGCCCCAATAGCCGGCATTCCCCAAGTCATTCAGTACCGCATCGGAAATTTTCTTTTGGTCCGTTTGCAACGTGCCGGCGGTCCGATGGCGGCGAACGACTTCAAGCGAGTTTTCCATCACACGTTGCACATCTGCTGGCGTTTTTCCCGGCTCACTGGCAAACAATTCCATTGGCAAACCGCGATCCCACACGGCACGATGCACTGGACTATTTACCGTCTGAAACCGAGCGGCAAACAACGCTTCTACTTGATCGTCAGCCTTATCCACCGCTCCTATGCGGCGGGCTTCTTCTTCACTCTTGCCGCCAAGCTTCATTGCAGTTTCGGCAAATGAAGTTTCCGAGGTTTCGACATCTTGAACGGCGAAAGGTTGTGTATCGTTAGACATTGCTTTGCAATTGAAAGGGATATAAACCAGCGAAACGCTTAATTATACGTCGGAATACAAGGATTCGATTTCTGCTCCAAAATGTTCCTGAATTATCTTACGGCGCAGCTTCAGTGTTGGAGTAAGTTCTTCTTGCTCAATGGTAAACCCACGAGGTAACAGTTTGAACTTTTGAATTTGTTCGCAACTTGATGCATCAACAAGCCGGCATTGAATTCGCTCGCGGTAGAGTTCCAACACTGCAGGATGAACAAGTGCCTCCATGGGCAATGTAACCGGAATTTGTTTCGAAATGATTTCTGCCCGTAATGCATCGGGATTTGGCACAATTAGCGCTGTTAGATATTTCCGGCTATCACCGATGATAATGACTTGTGCGATCAATGGCTCTTGCATCAACAAGCTTTCAAGATACACAGGTGCGATATTCTTGCCTCCGGCAGTAACAATAAGCTCCTTCTTACGACCGGTGATTTTCAAGTAACCATCGGCATCTAATTCACCAAGATCGCCTGTATACAGCCAGCCATCTCGAATTGCTTCTGCGGTGTCGTCAGGCCGTTTCCAATAACCCAACATTACATGTGGTCCACGGGTAAGAACTTCGCCATCATCGGCGATTCTTACCTCAACGTCTTTGATCAATGGACCAACCGCACCGAGCTTATATCGCTTTGGTGTGCCCGTGGAAATTACCGGCGACGACTCGGTTAATCCATAACCTTGTACTAACGGTACACCTTCTTGCCAGTAAAACTCTGCCACATGGTTTGGCAACGCCGCACCGCCAGAACAGCATGCTCGCATCCTTCCGCCTAATATTTGCTGAAGATACGTTGGTCCACCCGGCTGAATTGGACCTTTTTGACCCGCAGTAATTAAATGCTGTTGGAGTTTTTCAAAAAAATAGGGTACGCCGTTCAACAAAGTTGGCTTTAACTCACGGCAATGGGCAATGATTTTTTCACGGCTTTCAGCCAGTCCTAGTTGCGAGCCACGCACCAACCACGTGTAAAGATCGCATGTGCGGGCAAAAATATGTGACAGCGGTAACCAGCACAGGCGAATATCTTCGACTTCCGTCTCAAATGCATCGCAGCTACCGATGGCGTTGCTCACCAAGTTACTATGGCTAAGCATTACACCTTTTGCTTCGCCCGTCGTGCCAGACGTATAAAGAATCGTCGCCAAATCATTGGACTTCGTATTCGCAACTGCTTCACGGTCGATATCGGCAACTGCGTCTTTACCTATCGCTGCAAACAACTCCGTAAACGGCAATACTTCCTGATTAGCAATGTTTTTTTCGACCGTTTCATAAGAATAAAACTGCAAACCGCGAGGCAAACAAACATTGCTTTCTGAAAGCTTGCCAACCTGCTCATGATTCGACAATATCACAAATCGAGCTTCGCTGTCGGCAATTTGATAGGCAATTTGCGATCCTGATAGTGGTGCATGAACTGCAACATGCACGCCTCGAGCAAGATGAACGGCAAGATCAACAACAATCCATTCGTACCGATTTTCAGAAATTTGACAAACGCGATCACCAGGCTGCAAACCGGCTCGCCGTAATCCCGCTGCAAGCCGCCGCACTTCTTGCGCTAGACCGTTCCAAGTAAGCGTTTGAAATTTTGCTCCATTGCCTGTGGGAACATGGAGCGCAATTTGGCTACCGCTGGCCGAAACTCGGCGGGAAAACAAATCGGCAAGAGTCGACGGTGTTGAAGGCATCTTACCAACACATGTTAAACTCGTTCAAAAACAGTGGCGATTCCCTGTCCTACGCCAATGCACATAGTCGCCAGCCCTGTTTTTGCATTGTGGTCGAGCATGTTATGCAAAAGTGTTGTTGTGATGCGCGCCCCACTAGCGCCAAGGGGATGCCCAATTGCAATCGCGCCACCACGAACGTTCACTTTTTCTTCATCAAACTTTGCCATCCGAATACAAGCCAAAGCTTGGGAAGCAAACGCCTCATTGAGCTCGATCAAATCGATATCACTCAATTTCATACCGGCTCGTTCCAAAGCTTTTTTCGTTGCCGGTACAGGACATGTGCCCATGACCGCAGGTTCGACCCCCACCACTGCTGTCGAAACGATTCGTAGCAGTGGCTTCAGCCCGAGCGATTTCGCCTTGTCTTCCGACATGACCAATAAAGCCGCCGCACCGTCGTTTAGCGGCGAACTATTACCCGCTGTTACCGTACCCATTCCTGGCATAAATGCCGGCTTGAGTGCCGCCAAGGCTTCCAAATTGGCATCTGGGCGAACACATTGATCAACTTCTACTAAAATGCGATTACCGGCTTCATCACGACCGTAGATCGGCACAATTTCCGGCTTGAACTGGCCTTTGGCGTGAGCCGCAGCAGCCCGCTGATGGCTGCGAAGCGCAAATTGATCTTGATCTTCACGAGAGATACCTTGCGTTTGGGCAAGAAACTCGGCAGTAATTCCCATCATCAGTGCGCCTTTGCTAGTGCGCTCAAACAACCGAGGGTTCAAGTCGATGCCAGCATCCATCGGAATATGCTGCATGTGTTCCAAGCCGCCGACGATCTGCACATCCTCGCCTCCAGCAATAATCGAGTGGGCTGCTTGATTTAGGGCCTGCAAACTGGAACCGCAGAGCCGGTTAATTGTCGCCCCTGCAGAATGCATGGGCAGGCCAGCCATTAATCCAACAGTACGGGCAACATTTAATCCTTGCTCACCTTGTTGTTGCGTATTGCCAAGCACTACGTCTTCGATCTCGTTTGGGTCAATACCACTGCGTTCAACCACCGCCTTAACGACAGTGGCAGCTAGATCATCTGACCGAACATCCCGAAATACGCCTTTCTCTTTGTGAGAACGACCAATAGGCGTGCGAACGGCAGCAACGATGACAGGACGTTTCATGGCAGGCTAGGGTTCGAGGTTCAGGATTTCACTGTAGTACAAAAACTTTTCTATTATTAATACGTTGCCAGCATGCTTTGCGGTTTTACGTATAAACCACCATCAAGTTAACAATTAGAATCAGTTATAGAATTTGGCCCCAGTACGAGCCATTTCTTCGAGCATTGGTGTCGGTTTCCAACGCTCACCAAGTGATTCTAGTGGCTTAAGCATTTCCAATATTTTTTTCGCTCCAAGAGTATCGGCCCAAAATAACAGCCCACCTTTAAATGGAGGAAAGCCAAGGCCATAAATCAAGCCGAGATCGACATCGCGAACGTCTCGTACAATTTTATCTTGAAGTACTCGCGTGGCTTCTAGCAACATTGGCAAGAACAATCTGGAGGTAATCTGCTCCTCAGAAAATTTTTGCTGACTACGAATCATCTGCTCTAAAATAGGCTTAAGCGATGGGTCGGATTCACCACGATCTTTGCCCGGCTGATATTTGAAAAAGCCGGCGCCCGACTTTTGACCAAGCCGTCCTGCTTTGATGAGCGCCGGTACCACAGGCGAGACCATGATACGTTCGGGGAATGCATCGTACATGACACGACCAGCATAAAACGCCGTGTCCAGGCCGACGACATCGAACAGCGTAATTGGCCCCATCGGCATGCCAAAATTCTTCGC
>CAZIGP010000281.1:0-1145 GCA_964538425.1 uncultured Pirellulales bacterium
TGCAATGCAACTACTGAAACGGAGTTCGCTTAGTGTGGCTTCTTCGCCAAGATCAAAACGAATAACGGTTGGCACATTCTGAGCTCCAAGATTAGCCCAGCCAACAGTTCCACGTTCCATCCACATATTGGATGCATTTCCCTTTTTTCCGTCAGTAAGTTGATGGATGTCATCTGCATCCAAGCAATGTTCATAATCAGGGAGAGGCCAATACTCGTAGCTTTTTCCCTGAATGAGGTTCTGAGTCGCAGCCAACGAATTTTGTGCATCAAATGCTGCAATGATAAGCAAATAAAAAGTTGCCTTTATTTGGGCATCCAGTTTTTTTGAAATCATTCGTCGAAACATAAAAGTCTTCTTCGAATCAAGTCGAATGTTGTAAACTTTTCAAATGGAGTTTTGCTTTTTCTAAGCTCACCGCTATTTTTGAATAGCTTCTGTTTTTTCTCTACTAGGATCAAACTTGTTGCGCAGGTCGGAATCGAATGGAGCCTGGCTAACAGTTCGGTCGTTATTCAAGCCCTTGTCGTTAACTCGCCATCGAATCAGTGCTATATCGTGAGGAACAGCATCTGCATCAGGGCCCTCAGATTTAGGTTGAATGCGATAACCGGTGCCAAACACGGTGAGAATTTCACCGTTGGCAAGTAATAGTGATGAAGTGCCTTGCGGAGCTCCCCAGAAAAACCCCTTGCCTTTTGTAGTGCCTTGCCAAGTATGAAGTAAGTAGCGATGGTCGAGATCCCAGCTTTGACCATTATCATGGCTAACAATGGCTTCAACACCAAATTGAGGGTAACCATCCGGCGCGTCAATATATCCCAAGCGGGCGACATAAATTATTACGAGATCGCCATTCGGCAAAAGCACCATACTCGGTTGATGCCGCCCGAATTCATAAAGACGGTTTAACTCTGACCATGTCTGACCATTATCTTTCGAAATAGTAACAGCGAGCCCACAATAGTAATCGAGCTCGGTGTCTTTGATTCTCTGTGGAATGTCGGTTCTGCAGACACCAACAATGTCGCCATTTTTAGCGCGAACCAGCGCTACTTCATTTACTCCTTTCCATTGTGGAACTAGTTTGGCTTCCGACCATGTGTCTCCTTGATCATTGCTAAATCGGATATATCCTTGGCAGT
>CAZIGP010000281.1:1155-6213 GCA_964538425.1 uncultured Pirellulales bacterium
CGGGCAATGTATCCAGGACCTCCGGGAATTATTTTTTGTGCATAACAAGGCTGGACAACCCGAGTTACTTTTCCTGTGGTGGAATCCTTGTCAACAAGCATAGGGTCCCATACGTAGAGTTCATCGCCATTAGGAAGCGATGGCAGCGGAACAGGTTCCCAAGTTTCACCATAGTCATTGCTCGCCCAACCTCGTTGAGGCTTTACTCTTTCATCGACGACAAAAACTCTTCCATCTCCGAGATAAGTTAACCCGGTGCAAATTCCGACATCCGACCTTTCAAGTTTATCGACATGAAGGTATTTTGGTTTTGTCCAGGTGCCTCCTTCATCATTGCTAAACATTAATTCGGCACGCATGGGAATGGGATAGACAATCTTGCCATTGCGCCGCACTGGCCAATTACTAGTAACCAGCATCAGGATCTGCTTCTTTTCTGGCATGTAAACCATGTACGGTACTCGAACATTCTCTTTTCGATGTTCCGTTACAATCTTCAATTGGGCTGGCAGTTTGATTTCGTCCGCTGCACCGTTGAGCTGACGTATCGTGTGAGATTTCCATTCTGCCTGAGGGAGATCTGCTCCCAAACACGAAACAGAAATGCTACAAAATATTCCAATAATCGCGATCAATTGCATTAAGTTCTTCATGTCCGTCCTTTGTTAGGATTGCTTTTCGCGGTCACGCAACAATTTGTGAATCCATACTTCGCAAGAGTACTCTCTGCATGCCGCTGCTTTTCTGAGATTGATAGGTCAGATTGTCTCCAAGCGATGTGAACTTCGCTTTCAAATGCTCGCATAGACATTGCAGCCTTAGGTAGCTGTTGTAGGCAAGCAGACGGAATTTTAATAACGCCTTCGTTATTTGCGTGCATGATATCGCCGGTACGGATACAAATGCCTCCAATCTCAACCGGTTGATAAGGAGCAAGAAAGCGCAAAGACGTATGATGGATTGCAACTCCTTGGCAATAAACGCCGAAAGGTACTGTCATAATTCCGCTCACATCTCTTACCCCACCATCGGTTACTAGTCCGACGCAACCAACACTATGAAGAAGCTTTGCCATACCATCGCCGATGACACATTCATGATCAGGTCGAGAACCGACAGTTTTGACAACCCAAACAAAAGGCAAATCCAGCTTACTCATTTCCTCAAGCTGATGCCAAAAAATATCAGTATTTCCTTGATTCCCAGGAGTGCTCGAATCCAACTCGCAGGTGACTGCGATGCCAACCGTTGGTCCAAGGGAGGGTGTGATCGACTTAATCGATCTACCCATGTAGTATTCCTCAGGTGGGGTTGGATCCACATACCCAATGGTGTTTGCTAAAAGAGCCGTATCAAAGTCTTTCAAGCCGTCTAAGGTAAAACGATCGATATTTTTGCTAATTTGGTCCCATAACTGCGGCCAGGAGCGTCCATTTTTTTGGAGAGATTGCATCTTCACAATAAATTAGCGGCCATTTCTTGCCTGTCGCCTGAACACTCGCTGTGAACAGCGCCCCCAGGTTTTCTTGTAGGAGCGACACTTACCTAGCAATAACCCTCCACCTATTCCCAATAAAATGGTAGATGGTTCTGGAACGTTTATAAATTCATTTGCAAAACGAATTCCCAAATCAATTTGGCCTTGCGTACCGTAGTGCCATGGCCAGGGTAAATTCTGCTGCAAATCGTCAGTATTAACCCAGGAAACATGATCAAATAGATTAGCGGCATTAACCTGAGCATTTCGCACGAGCGCGCTATCAGCCGCCGCGCCGTAATGAGTAGTAATGCGACCAATTACAATGGGCATGTTGGGCAACGCAAAGTCGCCTCGAACTCGATTAATAAAGTTGTTTAAATTTGTTGCGTACTGCACAGCTTCTGAATGGCCCGTGTCAGATTCACCTCCAAACTAAACCGGCAATTGTGGGTGATTTGCCAGCCGCAGTAAGATTTGCCATCGCTGCATCAACCGTGGATTTGAAGCCTTGATAGAGGGCACCTCCTGCTCCTCCATTAATGGTTGTATTCCATTCGTTATAGGCCCCAGAGAGTTTTGTGCCCCCCACTCCGTACTTGACCAAGTAAATATCATCGTTTGGAAAAATGGTGTTATCCATTTTATATCCAAACGTTACTTCAGGTCCGAAACTATTTGGTACTTGACCAAAACCGATTTTGAGGTCTTGCCATGTATTCCACACTTGATTGTCTGACCGGCCGAGAATCTTTACCGCGGTTTGAGTCGCATTATAAGGCGAGGGAAGTGGAGCATCATTATAAGCAGGGCCAGCAGCTCCTCCCATGTTGGACTGTCCGGCAAGCAAAAAGACTTTAGTTGCTGCCAAAGCGTGCAGGGTCGACAGCGCGAAGTTAATTGAGATCACAACAATACAAATCACAGCCTTCATGAAATGCCTTCTCCGTTAATGACATCCTGGAAGCGGCTCCGGTGGGGCGATGTTGCCACCCCACCGGAAAACCGATTGGCTAACGCTATATTACGCACATAACGTCCATCGTTACTCTTTCAGCCCTGCACAGGGCTAACTACTCGTAATTATTATCCACCTGGGATGGCTAAGCTGCTATTTTCGATTGCGCCAAGCGTGAGCCAAAGGAATAACAAGTCCAATACACACAATTAACAATCCAGAAGGCTCGGGAACTGCTTCATAAGTAAGGATAACGCGGCCCAGAACCTCGATACCATCTGCGAACCGAAAGTCGTTGTTGGCATCACCCCCGACGACAGGGTTAATGAAAGTACGAATCTGACTATCATTTAGTCCGGAGAGTGCAAATTGAAAATCCGTAGGATCCCAAAGCAATTGTGCATACCCTCCTGCTGGATTCGTGGCTCCCGCACCACCCAACAGCGGGATGGTTTGCATCGGTGAGTTCGATGTATGTCCTGACGTCGTTTCAGACCACGAAACTTGGTCTCCACCAGTTCCTGCCGCATAGCCTCCTACCCAAATTGAAAGCTGAGTAATTTCTATGGTCAGTTGATAGTTCGGTGTGGCTGAAGCGTCAGCAGGTGCTGGGCCATTGTAACTGCCGGTTAAAGTTACTGTGTTCTGTACTACTGGACCGGTAGTCGTGGCAGAAATTGAGGCGGAGTGGCTACCTGATGCCAATGCACGATTTGGAAATGCAACACCTGCAGAAGACCATTCAACAGGGGAGGTGGCTACAGGCGAGAGCGTAAAATCGCCCTGCGTCGTCGAGGAGTTATTGCCAGCATTTTCTGTGAGTGTCCATGCGTGAGTGTTGTCAAACCCGAGCCCGAAGGTGAAATTCGCGCTGACAATACTGGCCGCATTTGCCCCTGCAGAAATGAACGAAAACTGCAGCCCAACTACAAGTGTGGCCGCGCCGAGCATCGAAGCAATCTTTCTAGTCGTGTGAGTCATAGGTACTCCTCAAACAAACATTTAGCGGCCGCGTTCGGCTGCCTGACAACATGTCAGTAATTATTAATTGCCGATATGGCGGCTCCGATTTTCCTCTTCTTTGTTTCTGAGTTTTGCCGAATCGAAGACAAGTTCTACTTTTGGCTCAAAAACCTCACTGAAAACCTGTGATGATTAGCTCTAACGAAAGCGATCATACACTCTAATAGTTCCGAGTGTCAAGCATTTGGTTCTATAAATACTTAAAAACTTCTTTCTGGTGCTATTTGAGTGTGAGTCTGGGAGTATTTGATAATAAATTATGAACCAGAAATTACTAATGCCTTAAATTGCAGGCACGCAAGAAGGCCGAGGTTTATTACACTAAGCTGCATCTGCTTGACTGTTTAGCAACTTTCAAGTATCATTTAGTGATTATTTGATCTATATAAAGTTTTTTAGGTATATTTACCCGGAACAAGTCCCGTGGAAACTACCCATATCAAAGTCCTCGCAGAACGGCTGCTAACGGACATTCGTCATCGTGGCTTATCCGTTGGGGATCGCTATTTAACAACCGAGGAAGTAAGTCAAGCTCTAGGGGTAGGAAAAGGAACCGCGGGTAAAGCAATACGTCATCTGGCACAGCAGGAGATTCTGATCTCTCGGCAACGCTCCGGGACGTATGTTGGACCAGGAGTATCAACGCAAAAGCGTTCCAATGTGCAAGGCATTTGTGTGTTGCTGCCATCCTATAGTCCTTCGGCAACGCATTGGGCTTACCAGCCATGTATCGCTGGCATTCGCAGCGCGATTCCTGGCAGCATGGTGCAGTTTGCCTTCGTGCCAGAAGCGGACCCTGTCTCCTATGTGCGTGAATTGATTGATAGCTCTCGCGCATCCGGACAATTTGCGGGAGTAATTTCAGTAAGCTGCCCCTTCGAAATCTACCAATACCTTGCTGAATTAAATGCGCCGGCCATGGTCTATGGGTCACTCCAGGCATCTGAACTAGCGATCACTTCTATGGACTCAGACAATTTTGAAAGTGGTCGACTATTGGCTCAGTATTTAATCGATCAAGGACATCGCCGTATTGGATTTTCGATGGCTGGTGGAAGTGGCCCTGGAGACAATTTATTTTTTGATGGCATTATCGACGCATTGTCCACAGCCAATTTGCCTCCCAGCGCATTAGTGTTGCGATTAGTGCGCAATGGCGTTGAGGCATTGCAGGTAACCGCCAAAGAAATGCTGCAAGATAAAAATCGCCCGACAGCCATCATCACGCGTGGTAGCTATCAAGTGGAGGCATTAGCAACGGTTGCATCCAGCATGGGAATGTCTGTTCCCAATGATCTTGAAATTGTTTTCGATCACGAGAACGAAACCACGCCGTGTATCGACACAGCACTCTATCCACGTGTTGAGCCCAAGCTGTCTTTTTTTCAAATTGCAGAAATGTTTGGGCAAACATTGAAAGGAATGATGGATGGCAGTTCGTCAAAACCACAACGAATTGTTATTCCAGTTGAGTTACATGAGCCCCGGCGTGTCAAAAATAAATAAAATAACTTGGAGATAATACATAATGCAAGGTGGCACATCTATAACTCGGCATCGCCCGCATCGATACCGAAATTCAGAGTCCGATTCGCGGTTG
>CAZIGP010000282.1:0-5235 GCA_964538425.1 uncultured Pirellulales bacterium
TTTTCTGGAAGGGCCATTGTTTGCCAATGTAATTCTGGCTGACGAAATTAACCGAACGCCGCCAAAAACACAGGCGGCACTGCTTGAAGCCATGCAAGAACGACAAGTTACGGTGGGCCGTGTACGGCATCAACTGGCTGACCCATTCTTCGTGCTGGCGACACAAAATCCGATTGAGCAGGAAGGGACTTATCCACTGCCGGAAGCCCAGCAAGACCGCTTTATGTTCAAGATCTTTGTGAAGTATCCCAACTTCGGCGAAGAGTTTGAAATTGCCCGTCGCACCACCGCGGTGATGGCGGATCATGTTGTGCCTGTGTTAACGGCCGACGAAATCATTCAATTGCAAAAGATGGTTCGCGAAGTGCCAGTAACCGATCATGTGATTCGTTATACGCTTTCACTGGTTCGACAAACTCGCGTTGGCGAACCGGGCGTGCCCGATTTTGTCAATGACCAAGTCGCGTGGGGCGCAGGTCCACGATCGGTGCAATTTTTGATTCTTGGTGGTAAAGCTCGTGCTTTGCTGCACGGCCGCACCCATGTTTCGACCGAAGATATTCAAGCTCTTGCTAAACCGGTGTTGCGACACCGTCTGGTCGTGAATTTCTCGGCCGAGAGTGAAGGCATCGGCACGGATGACGTGGTCGATCACCTCCTGCAGATTACGCCGACAAAGGAAGATGAGCTGACGGCCGATTCGAGATTTCAAAAAATATTTGCGTCGTAACATCAGGAGTCAGAGATCGGGAGTTGCCGATCAGCGATTCCAGCGACTCTTAATGAATGTTCCTACTTTGATTCTTGCCCACGGATTTCCGACTTCGGTTTATGTCTACCGCCGACACCAAACACTTCCTGCATCCTGAAGCGATCAAGCGCATTTCGCGGCTTGATTTGCGGGCGAGGCACATTGTGGAAGGGTTTTTGTCGGGCATGCACCGCAGCCCTTACTTCGGGCAATCGGTCGAGTTTCTGCAACATCGGCAATACACCACTGGGGACGATCTCCGGCATGTCGATTGGAAAGTTTGGGCCAAGCAGGATCGGCTGTACGTCAAACAGTTCGAAGAAGAAACGAATCTGCGGAGTGTGTTGCTTTGCGATGTATCGCACAGCATGCAGTACGGCAATGGCCCGATGAATAAATATGAGTACGCCTGTACCGCTGCGGTGAGCTTGGCCTACTTGCTGCTTCGCCAACAAGATGCAGTTGGCTGTCTTGCCTTCGATGAAGCTTCACGGGCAGCTATCCCGATGCGCACCAAGCGCAGCCATTTGAATTCGATCATTCAGGCGCTGGCCGTCAGCAAACCGCAGCAAAAGACCGACCTGAGCAAAATTCTTCGTCAAGCAGCCGAAACGTTTCATCATCGCGGTCTGATGATTCTGATTTCCGATCTACTCACGGAGCGCCCCGGTTTGATCAAAGGCATTAAATTGCTTCGTCAGCGCGGACACGACGTCATGGTACTGCACGTCATGGATGACGATGAACTGGATTTCCCTTTTACAGGCCCAACGCGTTTCGAAGGCTTGGAATCGATCGACCACCTTACATGCAACCCACGCGCGCTGCGTGAAGGCTACCTAGAAGCATTGAAGAATTACCTGGATGAAATCCGCCGCGCGTGTGCCCAAAACGGTTGTGATTACCGTTTAGTTCGCACGAGCGAACCACTCGATGCCGTCCTTGCTCATTTCATTAGTAACCGATTAGGAATGCAGAGGAGAACCTAAATTAAATTTGGAAAATCAAGACACCAATTCACGCTGTCGATTGGAACTTGATTTTTCCTTCCCATAACTTCGCCTATGCCGTCGTTTCTTTACCCGCTGCCGCTCGTTTTGGTAGGTGGATTGATCGCCTTGCCGATCTTAATCCACCTGATCAATATGATGCGCCATCGGCGCGTGCAGTGGGCGGCCATGGAGTTTTTACTCGTCAGTCAGAAGCGTAATCGTACTTGGGTCATGCTCAAGCAATTGCTGTTGCTATTATTGCGAATGGCAGCGCTTGCCGCGGTTGTTTTGATTGTTACGCAGCCGATTTTGAAGAGTGGCTTGCTGGGCGGTGGACGGCAACATCATGTGGTGTTGCTGGACGACAGCTTTTCGATGTCGGACCGATCGGCAGACACCACGGCATTTGATGAAGCCAAAAAAGTTATTCAGCGCTTTGGTGCCCAAGTCGCGCAGCAACATGGCAGGCAAGAATTTACGCTGCTGCGATTCTCTCGAGCCAGTCAGCCGTCGCGCGGCACGCGATACGATTTATCCAATGAATCGATCGATACCGGCGAATTCGTAAAAAAGCTTGACGAGACTTTAGAACGATTGCGTGTTTCGCAGACATCGGCTGGTCCGACTGAATCGCTACAAGCCGCATCGCAATTGGCGGATGAACGCGGTGATGTAGAAAGTGTGATTTATCTGGTTTCGGATTTCCGCGCCAAGGAGTGGACTAGTCCAAGCGAGCTTTTGAAGTTGTTGGAAAAGATCGAGGACGCTGGCGGAAAACTTGTTTTTGTGAATTGTGTGGACACATCGCGGCCAAATTTAGCCATTACGAGATTGCAGCCTACCCCAGGCATTCGTGCGGCTGGTGTGCCACTGCAAATAGAACTTACGATTCATAATTACGGCACAGCGCCCGCCACGAATGTTTCTGTGCGGCTTGATGAGCAAGGCACGCAGCGACCTGCTGTGGAAATCGACAAGATTGAAGCCGGTCGCGGCGTGACACGCCAGTTTGAAGTACGTTCGCCAAACGCTGGGCAGCGTCGTATTTCTGCTTTTCTGCCGGCCGATGCGGTCATGCTCGATAATGCTCGGCATACGGTCATTGATTTTCCTACGGGTGTACCCGTGCTGGTAATCGATGGCGGGCTGAAATCGACCGATGCCCGCAACAGTGATGGTTATTTTATTCAATCCGCCTTAGTGCAACCGGGCCCCGTGCCTACAGGAATTCGCCCTCGCGTCGAACCTGTGAGGTTTTTAGACGATCATGCGCTCGATGAATTTCACGCGGTATGGCTTTGTAATGTTGACCGGTTGTCGGCAGCCACGATCGATAAGCTGACAAAATATGTTGAAGCTGGCGGCGGAGTAGCATTTTTCGTTGGCGAGAATTCGCGGGCCGATTTACTCAATCAATTGTATGACGGCGGCAAAGGGCTGTTTCCTGTACCTGTCGAAGCTCCAGTGCCGTTGCTGGTGGACCAAGCCCAAAAGACGCCGGACGTACAGATTACCAACCATCCGCTGTTTCGCATTTTTACAGGAGAAAACAATCCGTTCATTAAAGCAGTGAATATTGGGCAATATTTTGCCGCCAAAAAAAGTTGGAAGCCTGAAGAAGGTTCTGCGGTGCATGTTATTGCCTGGGTGCGTAACGGAGCTCCTTTAGTTGTTGAAAAGAAGTTAGGCGAGGGGCGTGTCGTGGCGTTTCTTACCACTGCCGCGCCGCGATGGAACAACTGGGCTAGGTCGAATCCCAGTTTTGTTGTCACCATGCTCGAGTTGCAAAATTACATTTCGGCAGGCAAACAAATTGATCCTTCGCGGCAAGTTGGCGTACCTTGGGAAATCAAAATCGATCCAAAAAAGTATCTCGATCAAGTCGAGTTTGCTCTACCACAAGAAGGAACCGCCGATAAGTTGTTGGTGAAAGCCGAGCCGCAGAAAGATGGCTCTGCGGTAGCCAAATTTGCGGACACCGATTTTGCAGGTTTGTACGAAGCGACGCTGACTCAGCGAGACAACACCCAAGAATTAGTGTCGGTGGCTTACAATGTCGACGCTGCTGAAGGTGATTTAAAAACGCTGACTTCTGAACAACTTACGGCTTCGCTTCCGAAATTAAAATTCGATTTACATCAAGCAGGCGATTTGTTTTTTGATTCCACGGAATTGCAAGGCTCGAATCTTAGCCAAACCGTGCTATTCGTGTTGATCTTCTTGCTGCTTGGTGAGCAGCTATTAGCTTACTCGGCCAGTTATCATCCCGCATCTCGTCAAGGAGTAACAAGATGACGCGGACGATGAAATCATTGTTAAGCTTTGCAATTGTTGCTGTCGTTGCCATGGCAATGATTGGGATTGCCGGTGCTGCAAATACGTCGGGCGCACATGGCATCGGCACAACTTTAGAAGGCAGCGATCTCAACAGTGCCGTTGATCCCCACAGTCGAGTTCGCTACGAATCTGGGCGGGTGCAGACATTTAGTGAGTGGTGGCAGATGCCACTGGTTGCTTTGGCTTGCCTGCTCGTGTTGGCGTTTGTTGCTTACATGTACCGCCGTGACAGCGTGGATCTGAAGCCTGGTATCGGCATTTTGCTTGCCTTGCTGCGATTGACGGCGTTCGCAGGATTGTTGTTGGCGTACCTTGATATTCAAAAACGAACCGAAACAAAAATCGTCCACAATTCGCGTGTGCTGGTGCTTGTCGATACGAGTTTGAGTATGGCTCGCGTCGACGCCGAAATTGCCTCGGGCGCACCGGCAGGGCCACGGCGCATCGAGCAAGTGGTGGGTGCATTTCGAGATACCGCGCTGCTGGATTCTCTCCGTCAAAATCACGATGTCACCGTGATAAAATTCGACGCTGGTTTGCAGCGAGTGGCCACACTGCCGAAGTTGGCTTCTTCGGCGGAAACTTTGCCAAGAGATCAAGACTCCTTCTCGGAAGGCACCGATACAAATATCGATTGGAGAACTGTTCTTGAACCCCACGGCGGAGAAACGCGTGTCGGGCAATCTGTGCGCGATTTGCTGAACGATCAGCGCGGGGCACCAATTTCAGCGATTGTGGTATTTACTGACGGTGCTCAAAACGCGGGTGTTGAAATTACCGCAGCCATTAAAGCAGCTCAAGAAGCAAAAGTCCCAGTGCATGCCATTGGCATCGGTTCTGCCGATCGTCCTGCCAGTGTGCGTGTGGCAGATTTGATTGCTCCAGCTCGGGCTTATCCTGGAGATGGTTTTCAAGTCACCGGCTATTTGCAGGCAAATGGATTAAATGGCCGGCAAGTTACCGTGGAATTGCATCTGCTCGATCCAACCAATAGTAAAGGGGGCCAAGAAGGCGAAGTTATTCTGGAACGATCTGAACGAGTGACGCTCGCTTCCGATACCGAAGTCGTCCCTGTGCGATTTGAGATACCAGGCTTGGAATCAGCCGGCAGGCGTATTGTGCAGTTGCGCATCAAGCCGATTCCGGAAGACAAAG
>CAZIGP010000282.1:5245-6196 GCA_964538425.1 uncultured Pirellulales bacterium
CGATCGCAAAAGCCGTGTGCTGCTGTTTGCCGGTGGACCTACGCGCGATTATCAATTCTTGCGCAATATGCTCCGCCGCAGCGAACTAGGAAAAAAAGGAGATATGGTTGTCGACGTGCTGTTACAAACTGCTCAAGAAGGTATTTCACAAGACGCCAGCAAAATTCTTGACGAATTCCCGCGCACGATGCAAGAGCTGGCCGAGTACGACACGATCGTCGCTTTCGATCCCGATTGGCGAGAGCTAGACGCCACACAGATCGAGTTGCTTGACAAATGGGTTGGCGAACAATCGGGCGGGTTAATCGTCACCGCGGGACCGGTCTATACCGATGCTTGGGTGCAAGATTCGGCCATGGGGGGCGTTCGTTCGCTTTATCCCGTCGAATTCAATCGTCGGTTAGCATTGCTCGAAGACGCTCGATACGGTTCCGAACAACCCTGGCCGATTCAATTTACTCGCGAAGGTTTGGAAGCCGAATTCTTGTGGCTAGACGATGACGCTGCGGCCAGTCAAGAAGTGTGGGATTCCTTCGCCGGAGTTTTTGGTTACTACCGTGCTCGAGGCGCAAAGCCTGGCGCGACGGCGTATGCATTTTTCTCTGACCCCGAAGCTGCCATCGGCGATAAAAAGCCTATTTACTTTGCCGGCCATTTCTATGGTTCCGGGCGAGTGTTCTATATGGGCAGCAGCGAAATTTGGCGGCTGCGTGTGCTCGACGACCGTTACTTTGAAACGTTTTATACCAAGCTTATTCGTCATGTTTCGCAGGGGCGGCTGCTGCGCGGTTCGAAGCTGGGCAGTTTGCTGGTTGAACGCGATCGCTATGTCGTCGGCAACACCGTGGTGGTCAAGGCACAACTCAGCACTCCGCAACAGCAACCGTTGGAAGCTTCGAGTGTTAAATTGCAAGTCACGCAGCGCGATGGAGCGCCGTTGACGATGAATCT
>CAZIGP010000283.1:0-6190 GCA_964538425.1 uncultured Pirellulales bacterium
GACTTTGCTCGATGAGGTTTCAATCCGTAATCGCGGCTGATTGAATCGTCCAGGCAGATGCTCCAGGTCGATCGGCAACTCATCGCACAGAATGGAAGCATGCTCCACTACATTAGCCAGTTCGCGCACATTACCAGGCCACTCGTGTTGCTGCAAACGTTCCATGGCATCTGCCGTATAAGGCTGATCCGCCGAGCGCAGGTTAGCCCGGAATCGTTTCAGCAAGTAAGTTGCCAATTGTGGAATGTCGTCGATCCGGTCGCGTAGCGGCGGCAAATGAATTTCAAACGTGTTGACGCGGAACATCAAGTCTTGTCGGAAATCGCCTTGCTCCACCATTTCTTCGAGGTGCCGGTGCGTAGCGCATACCACGCGCACATCGACGGTCAGCGACTGGTTTTCACCCACGCGGCGAATTTCGCCGCTTTCCAGCACGCGCAAGAGTTTTGCTTGCATTGCCTTAGGCAGCTCGCCAATTTCATCAAGGAACAGCGTGCCACCATCGGCCACTTCGAACAAACCTACACGGTGTTCGTCAGCGCCAGTAAAGCTGCCTTTGCGATGGCCGAACAGTTCGCTTTCAATGAGACTTTCCGGTAATGCTCCGCAATTAATGGCCACGAAAGGCATTTCGGAGCGAGCGCTTTGATCGTGAACTGAACGAGCCACTAACTCTTTGCCTGTGCCCGTTTCACCGGTAATCAACACCGTAGATTCCGTAGGCGCCACCTTGGCAACCAATTTTTTCACGCGATCGATCGCGGCGGATTCCCCCACCAATTTGCAAGGGCCTTCAACAGTTTCCAGCCGCCGTTTTAATGCGCGGAACTTCTGCGTCAATTCTCGCTTTTGCATGACGCGGTTTAAGAGTGCTTCAATTTCAACCAATTTGCAAGGCTTGGTGAGATAATCGAACGCACCTTGCCGCAGCGCAGCCACCGCGGTCTCGAGCGACGATTTGCCCGTTAGCACCACAGCTTCGGTATCAGGCGAAAGTTCTTTCGCTTTGGTAATGACTTGCACGCCATTGAGGCCGGGCATGTCGAGATCGACGATGATGCAATCGTAGGTGTTGCGCTCCAGCGCAGCGACCGCCGTCAAACCATCGGGGCAAACCGTGGCTTCGTGTCCCATACGATCCAACTCGATGCGCATGAGTTCTTGCAAGGAACGCTCATCATCAGCGAAGAGCAACTTCAACTTTTTACGCGGCTTGGTAGCGATGGCTTATCTCCTTATTCACAAAGGTCTGCTTTGATTCTTTTCGGCCCGCTTCGGCCAGCGGCAATGTCACTAAAAACTGCGAGCCGCAACCAGGACCAGCACTCGTGGCTTCAATTTGTCCGCCATGTTCACTGACAATGCGATAAACAATCGAAAGCCCCAGCCCCGTGCCTTGACCGCCGCGCTTGCGAGTGAAGAACGGCTCGAACAAATGCTCCAGCACTTCCTCAGTCATACCGCATCCGTTGTCGATGAATGCCATTTCGGCAAAAGCACTTTTTTTGCGCAGCGAAATCGTCAGCTTGCCGTCGGCCTCGACGCTATCGAGCGCGTTAGTGACCAAATTCAACACAACTTGTTTGATTTCTTGCACGTTGATCTGTGCGATAACTGGCTCACCGGCGGGAAATTCGATGTTGCGGTTTTGGTATTTTCCTAAATGGCGAACCATGTCGATGACGTTTTGCACCAGCTCTCGCAAATCGGCGCCTTGACGTTTTACTTCGCCCACACGGGAGAAATCGAGCAGTTTTTCCGTGATTTCTTTACAGCGGAATGCTTCGGTTTGAATCATCCGCAAGTAGCGGCCAACTAGTTCCGATTGCTCGCTGCCCGCAGGCGACATTTCCAAAAGTCGTCCTTCCAGCGATTCGGCACACATGGCAATCGAAGCCAGTGGGTTATTGATTTCGTGGGCGACCCCCGCCGCTAAAAAGCCAACACTGGCCAGTTGCTCGCTCCGTACAACCTGCTTGGTACGCAGTTGTACTTGACGGTCCAGATCGTCGCGAATCGTACGAAATCGCGAGGTCATGTCGTTCATGGCCTCAGCCAATTCCCCCATCTCATCGCGAGAAGGAAGTTCGATCTGGTAATTGAAATCGCCGCTTGCCACTCGTCGCGAACCTTTTACCAAGCATCGCAATGGGCGGAACACCCAGCGATAGATCAGCAAGATGAATAGCACAGTAAGCACTGTGGCTGCCACAGCACAAAACCAAGTGAGTAGAATCCAAACCCGGTAGCGCGACCGCACATCACCAGCCAAGTCGTGCATGTGTCCTTGCAAATAGCTCGGCAATTTACCAATCATGGTCTGGAGTTGCACAAGTTCTATCGAGGCTAAGCGACTAGTACGGTCATGATCGCAATACCACAAAGCCGGACGTACATCGGTGACGGAATTGCGATATCGCGATCCCAGATTTACAGAAGCATCGATGGCCTCTTCGCTGTTAAAATCAGCGGTTTGGGCACCTGAATCTTGTGCTTTATTTGGGCTATCGCTGCCAGAAGAAATCGATTCTGCCTCTTCAGACGTCAACTCAATTTCACCTGCCGTATTCGATTTCTTTGCTGTTGGGCTTTTCGCTTCGTCAGCTTTATCCGTCGTCAATTGCTCGATCGTAGCCAGACATTGCTCGATCTCGCGTAGCTTTTGCCACTCTTGGTTAGCGTCGCCAATGCGAAACTCGGCATGTTCGTGCTCTTCGAGCAATTCACGATAGTCCTTTACCGTCTCGCGAACCTCGGCAAACTGCTGCTGAAATGTGGTGCTAAGCTGTTGACCAATCGGACTGAAAGATAAGTCATAGTTCGAGGCGTGAGTTTGCAGTTCCGCCAGCGTCACGCGCAAACCGCTTACTTGAGTCAATAGTTCAGTGGCTTTAGGAAGTTCGGTGGCGCGACTACTGAGGCTGCGCACGAGGTTGCGATAGGCATACGTTCCCTGGAAACTGCTGATCGACATGGTAATGACGATGACCAGCAGCAGAGCGATGCCTAACAACAGCTTGTTCCGGATGGGCCACCGGGACAGCACAAGCGACCTCCTTGTCGCAGATGGTGAGCTTCGAATTGGTTACCAGCGAGGATCGTTTTCTCGGCAGCCATGCCTCGATCAATCGCCGATTTGCGGGGTGCGAAGTGTAGCAAATGGCATCAAACGAAGAAAGATCGGCGCACAGCGGCTTTTTAGCCATCTGCGCAATGCTAGCGTCCAATAAATCTTCCCGTGGCAGCAGGACTATTGAATATCGTAAGCATCCCCAGTGAAATCGCCATTATCATTTCCCGCGCCACCCAGCGGATTGTTCGCGGTGTCGAAAATCGCATCAATGTCGTCAACATTCAAACCCAACGTACCCGTACCGCTGGTGAAGCTGACGGTGACCGTATACGTGGTTCCGCTCCCCGAGACGTCATCAATGGTGACGCCCGCCACACTGCCACTAGCAACGGTTACAAAGCTGCTTGCGTCAACACCGGTAACAGCTTGGTCAAAAGTGACCGTAAAGTGAACCGTTTGCTCAGAGGTGGGGTTGTCGTCGGCTCGAGCAATGCTGGTGACTGCTGGTGCATCCGTATCCTTGGGAGCGTTCTTCGTTATCTCCGTTGAATTGCCGGCTGCATCACTTGCAGTAACCAAATAGGTCAAAGTTCCGTCGAGTAATGTTGAAACATCGATATTCGGGATCGACCAAGTGCCACCTGCTTCGACGGTGGTTTCGATTTCAGTAAGTGCATTGGAGCCGTTACTAATCTTAAGCTTAATCTTCGCATCGACTTCGCCAGTGCCACTGACGGTGATACTGCTCTCATTCGCGGAATTCACCGTGCCAGGCTGATCCACGGTCGCAGTCGGCGCTACGACATCTTTGGTGGTGTCTTTCGTGGCGGCTGCCGTATTGCCCGCTGCGTCAATAATCGTCGCGGTATAAGTGATAGAGCCATCATCTAAGCCTGTGACATCGATACCACTGACCGACCATTTGCCATCCGCCGCCACTTGAGCAGTTTTTGGTGCCGTGATATTGGAACCGTCACTGGCGATTACCGAAACGGTCCGGCCAACTTCGCCGGTGCCCGTGGCGGTGGTCGTCTGTTGGTTGTCTTCGTTTATCGGATCGGTAACCGTGTCGATTGCCACTGCCGGCGCGACCGTATCTTTTGAAACAGTTTTGGTTGCTTGTCCCGACTTGCCCGTACCATTGGTGGCAGTGGCGGTAAAGGTGATGTTGCCGTCACCTAAGCCACTCACATCAAATCCAGAGATTGACCAATTGCCGTTGGCATCGACGGTGGTAGTTTCTGCCGCGGTCGAAGTTCCTCCATTGCTGGCTACGACAGAAATCGTCGCATTTTTTTCGCCAGTGCCACTGACCGTTACATTGTTCGCGTTTGTTCCAATGATCGCTGCCGTTGGGCCGGTAACAGCGACCAAAGGTGCTTTAGCCACGGTATAATAGGCAGAAATGAAATCGCCATTGCTGATCCCTTTGCCACCTAACGATTTTTGCTTGCTGTCTTTGATCGTATCGTCATCGCGAAGCGCCAGACCTAGCTTGCCACTGCCCGTGCCCGTATTCACGGTAATGGTATAAGTCTTGCTGCTATTGGCGGTCACATTGGTAATCGCGGCGCCTGCAATGTTCCCCGTTGAAACAACACGGAAATCGCTGGCATTCACTCCGGTAACGCTTTTATTAAAAGTGACTCGGAAGCGTACCGTGGTGGCTTCCGTGGGATCGGCATCCTGAAACTTAACAATCGAAGTAACAACTGGCGCAGCCGTCGTTCCATCGGCTACCACCTTGTTCAGCCTCGTTTGCAAAGGAGGAGTCGAAGCGAGGAAATCTTTGATCGAAACATCTTTGGGCTTTTGATTTCTTACCTCGCCGAAGTTGTAGCCTTCGCCATCGTCGCCACCATTTAAACTAATTTGTTTGACAAAATTAGTCCCCTGATTGCCCCCTAAATTGCCAAGATTGGTTGATTTACTTGCAAAACCCGTAGGTTGCACTTCGCGCACCGTATACGTGCCTGCAGGCAAATCATCGAAGTGATAATGGCCGTTGATGTCGGTCGTAGTGGTACGCGATGAAATTGCATTGCCATCAAGATCCACACCATGCAGCATGACCAACACGCCTTTCAACCGTACGTCGCCAGAGTCGAAGACGTTGTTCTTGTTCAAATCGACATACACTAAGCCCGAAAGACTGTTTTCACCCACATTCTTTGTGACGTCGAAAGTGGCCGCAGTACTGGGGTTTCCTGCCTTGTCCTTGGCAATGGCAGTAAAAGTTAGCTTGCCGTTATTGAGGTTGCCAATATTGACGTTGTTGATCGTCCAGTTGCCGTTGGCGGTAACGTTAATTGTGCGTGAGACAGCCGGAGTGTTGGCATCGTTGTCATCATCGATCGTCACCGTAATGGTGCCCCCTTCGGCGCCTAAACCATCCACGGTGCCACTTACAGTAATTCCGGCGTCTGTGATCGGGCCCGTAATCGGGTTGAGTGTTACGATCGGAGCAGTCACATCTTTTAATGCCGTCACATTGGCTGCTTGAACATCGTTGGTTGTATCGGTGGCTTTAAAAGTGATTGTCCCATCCGGCAGGCTGTTGAGATTAACGGTAACTGACCAGTTGCCTAAACCGTCAACGGTTGTCGTTTGTGCAGGGGTCGACATCGCCCCGCCGCTTACGACCACCGAAATAGTCGCCAGTGGGCTGCCTTTACCGCCAACCGTCACGGTCGTTCCCGTGGCAATATTGACGTTGCCCGTTCCCGACGTGATCTGCGGCGGCAGAACCTCCAGCGTAAAGGGCACCGCATCATGCCAAGTCTTGGTACCGGAAGGATCGGTACTTTTGCCGTCCGCATGAAACACCAAGTCAATCTTGCCAGTGAAACCGTGAGCCGGCGTCAATGTAACCGTCGCGGTATTATTAGCTCCCGGAGTAATTTGTACGGTGACATTTTGCACCCCACCCCGGAAACCGTTTGTTCCGGTAATCGTGAATGGGTCGAGTGTGATCCCTGAGCCTTTCGTGGTGGTAACCGTAAACTGAATCGGCGTGCCCGCCGTTGTGGTCTTGTTACCCACGGGGTTAATAACGATAGGTCGATCTGTATTGTTTGCCGCTGCTGATGGGGAGAAATCGACGCCAAATGTATCGGA
>CAZIGP010000284.1:0-6178 GCA_964538425.1 uncultured Pirellulales bacterium
AAGTCACCCCGTTTATCCTTAGTCACCCGCCCATTTGTGAAATGCCCAAAGATTTTCTCCAAGGCGTCTCCTGCGAGTACGACACGATTGTCATTGGCAGCGGCCTTGCGGGCATGACTTGTGCCAACACGCTGGCCCGTGCTGGACATCGGGTGTTGCTGCTTGAACAGCATTACAAACTGGGGGGAATGGCGACATGGTTTCGCAGGCCACGAGGGCACATCTTTGATATCTCATTGCACGGCTTTCCTGTCGGTATGATCAAAAGCTGCCGGCGGTATTGGACTCGAGAGATTGCCGATTCTATTGTCCAACTCAAAAGGCTGAGTTTCGACAATCCCATGTTTAGGCTGACGACGACATTTGATCGCGATGACTTCGTTCGTCTGCTCACACACGATTTTCGTGTGCCGATGGAGCAAGTGACGGCTTTCTTTGAAACAGTGCGCGGCATGAACTTTTACGACGATCAAACCACAACCGTCGGCCAATTGTTCGAGCGATTTTTTCCTGGCCGTGAAGACGTTGTGCGGCTGCTGATGGAACCGATTGCCTACGCTAATGGTTCGACACTCGAAGACCCTGCGATTACCTACGGGATCGTCTTTTCGAACTTCATGTCGAAGGGAGTTTACACTTTTCAAGGCGGCACCGATCAGCTTGTAAAGCTGATGCATGAAGAGCTGGAACGCAACGGGGTTGATGTGCGAATCAAATGTGACGTTGAGCGCATTTTGGTGGATTCGCGTCGGCGCGTCGTCGGTGTGCGAGTTGGCGGTCGAGAAATCAAGGCCCAGACGGTCGTCTCTAATGCAAATTTGAAGTCCACCATTTTTCGCATGGTAGGCGAGCGGAATTTTGATCGTCAGTTTGTTGAGGAAGCTAGAGCAGTTCGCTTAAATAGTTCGAGCACTCAGGTATATGTTGCGCTTAAAGCCGGCGAAATGATTGAGCAAAGTTGCGGTGATTTGTTGTTTTGTTCTACAGCACCGCTGTTTCGCACCGATTCACTACTAAGCAAAAACATTACCAGCCGAGAGTTTTCGTTTTATTATCCCGACATTCGCCCTGGTTGCGACCGTTGCTTTGTCGTCGCCAGTACGAATGCAAGATATGAAGATTGGGCCAACCTGAGTGATGAAGATTACGAACTCGCCAAACGTGATCTCGTGGAATCGACGTTCGTAACGTTGGAAAAATACGTTCCTAACATTCGCGCAATGACCGATCATGCCGAAGCTGCTACGCCGCGCACCTTTGAGCATTACACTCGCCACGCCAATGGAGCAAGCTTCGGTACGAAGTTCGAGGGGTTAGCCATTAGCCGTGGCTTGCCACAACAAATTAGCGGCCTGTATCACGCGGGCAGCGTGGGTATTATCATGTCTGGCTGGTTAGGGGCGATGAACTACGGTGTTATTGTGGCGAACGATGTGGACACCTTATTGACGAAGTCGGCTGGATCACAATTAGCCGTTGCCGCGGAGTGATATCTCTATCCCAATCTGGCGAATTAGCTGAAAACATTGCCTCAGGAAAACCCACCTGATTGCTCAATAGCTATCGCGTCGGAATAGTACGATTTAAGTCATGAATCTCACTCAAATCCACGCTGCGATTCCGCATCGAGAACCATTTCTGTTCCTCGACGAAATCATCGAACAGACCGATAACCATATTGTCTGCCGCAAAACTTTTGCCACCGATGAATGGTTTTTCTCTGGCCATTACCCAGATTATCCGCTGGTGCCCGGTGTGTTGCTCTGTGAATCTGCAATGCAGGCCGGCGCTACCTTGCTGAGTCGATTGAGTAATGAGGTAGACGACAAAATGCCCGTAGTAACACGGATGAATGAGATTCGGTTTAAACGGATGGTGCGTCCTGGCGAAACGATTGACATTGAAGTTCAACTACGGGAAAAAGTAGCCGATGCGTTTTTCTTCGATGCTAAAGTTACCTGCAATGGCAAGCTTGCCGTGCGATTTGATTTTGCTTGCATGTTGGCCGCAAAATCTGAGGCAATGGCATGAGCGATTTTTTGCAATTGGCCGGAAAAACGATTTTAGTGCTCGGAGTTTCAAATCGTAAAAGCATTGCATATCACGTTGGTCAAGTATTGACTGAAGCGGGCGCCGACGTGATTTACTCTGTACGCACTGAGGCACGGCGTGAAAGAGTTCAGCCACTGGTTGGTAACGCTCCGGTACTGGTGTGTGATGTTGAACACGAAGATCAGATCGTTAGCTTGCGCGATCAAGTTGTCAAAATCCGCCCAAAATTGCAGGGCATGCTACACAGCATTGCTTCTGCCGATTTTGCTGCAATGATGGATGCCGAATCGGGCTTGAAGCCGTTTCATGAAACACCAAAAGCTGCTTTTTTACGGGCCGCCAATATTTCGTGTTATTCGCTGATCGCTTTGTCAAACGCTTTTCGAGATGTATTTGATTCTGACGCTTCGGTCGTTGCCGTTTCGATTTCTACCACACGCATGGCCGCCGAAAACTACGGTTATATGGCGCCGATTAAAGCCGCACTTGATTCATCTTTAGCTTTCCTGGCTAAATCGTTTAGCAAATTTTCGCGCATTCGATTCAATGCCGTATCACCGGGTTTGCTAAAAACTTCATCCTCGGCGGGCATTCCTGGCTACGTGGATGCTTACCTTTTCGCTGAGCAAGCCACTCTTCGTAGATCAGCTTTAAAAACAGAAGAAGCTGCTCACGCTGCTGCATTTTTGCTCAGTCCACGTTCCAGTGGCATTAATGCCCAGCAGCTTATTGTCGATGCAGGCATGAGTGTCAATTACTTTGATCGCGACTTAATCCACCGAGCAATGCGCGAAGAATAGTGGATCTATCAGGGAATGACATCTCCCACACGAATTGTGCCCAAATCATCTAGTCCAATTACTACATTGACTTTGTCATCGGTACGATACACTCGCTGCTCTTGATAACCCGGCATTGGAACAGGACCGCTGGGACTACTTAAAACTTCGATTTGACTGTCGAGCAAATTCAGCACCCAATAATAGGGAATCGCCGCACGAGCATAAATGCGAGCCTTGCTACGCCGATCGTAAGGAAGTGAGTTATCGGCGACCTCAATTGTCAAGGCGGTATCTGCGGCGCGCGGGCAGGCACTTTCAGAATTTTGGAGTTTATCGCTGACAATCACTACATCGGGCTCTGGTTGGCTATCACGAGTTGTGATCGCGCAATTCGGCAGGGCGCTCCAACCTCGTGGTAAAAGAGGACACAATATTTCGAGTAGTTTTTCTACCGCGACGTCGTGCCGCAAGCTAGATCGTGCTTTGCGCACGATCACACCTTCGAGAAATTCGACTTGCCGATCAGTATTTAGTGAACCAGAGGCAAGAATGCGTTGGTATTCTTCAACCGTCAATCGTTCAATCGGGTATGGTGGTGGCAAATCCTCGGGCCACTCAACGGATGACATAATTACTCATTACTCACAATTTTATCGTGAACCAAAGGGTTAATCATCGAACAGTTCCGCCGGCTACATTTGGTCGCTTTAGTTCTACGGCGAGCATGAGTACGTTGATTCCGGAACCAATGCCTAACATTGCCACACAATCGTTTGGCTGATAATGCCCGCGTTCGATACCGACGGCCAAAGTTGTCGGCATTGCGGCCGCCCCGGTATTACCCAGCCAGGGAAAAGTGCTGAAATCAATGGCTGGATCAATGCCAAATGTTTCCAACATCAACTTACGCTGAGGAGCGCCGACTTGATGACAAGCTGTTTTATTAATTTGGCGCACTGACCAACCTAGTTCCGTCAGAAAGTGATCGAACGTTTCACGGCCAATCGCAACGCCTTCGTGCATCAATGTTTCAGCGTCGGTTTGCATCATGGGTTTCATGCCGCCTACCGCTGCCTCATCGCGGCCACTGTGACACAATTCATGCCCCGCAGTATTACAGCGTACCATCGCCGAAAGCAGGCGATTTCCCGTCTGACTGATATCGCGATGCACAAGCAACACTGCGGCACTTGCTGAGCCAATTGTCAACGAGGCCATGGCCGGCTTTACTGATTCTCGTGTTAAAGATTTATTTGCATTGAGCGAGGCAATAGTCGTTTCAACCAATTCACGGCTTCCTTCGCTACCGACAACCAGGCCGGCTCGAATTTGACCAAGCTCGATCATGTTCGCCACTTGCACCACGCCGTTCAAAATGCCAAGGCAAGCGTTGGAAACGTCATAAGCAGCGCATCCGCGCGACAAACCCAGCCGGTGATGCACGCCACATGAAGTGGCTGGTTCTAAATAATCGCGACAGACTGATCCGTGAATCAATGCGCCAATTTTCTGACGTTCAATTCCTGCTATTTCGATTGCGCGATTTGCAGAAATTACGCTGATTTCACTCGGCATCGTTTCTAATTTCCAAAATCGACGCTCGCGAATACCGGTCATCAATTCCAACCGCCCTGTTGGCAATCGGAGTCGTGAATACAAAGGTTCTAAACGCTGCTCCAACTCTTCGGAAGAAACAATTTCTTCTGGCAACGTGTAAGCGAGCGATTCGATGCAGACGTTGTTATATTTCATGAAATGATTTGCTCTCTCATGCTCTGGTGTCTATTTTCTCTCTGCTTGCATCTCCGATGCTAGCACACCATCTTGGGGTTGGCATCGGCCTTTGCCGCAAAATGCCGGAAAACCTTGCAGAGTTTTTCTCTCTCGGTACATTCGCTTTTCGACTTGCGTTTCTGACTTGGTGACATGGTCAGACTGTTTTGTGACTGTGGCTTTGCTAATCGCCATTTCGATCTGCAGGGGCTGCAATTCAAAATAGGATTTTGAATTGTCGGCCTGATCGAATCAAGCGATGCTAGCAAGTCGCTGTTCAGGGAAGAAAATTTACGAGGCTCTTTAGGATAAGGATATCCCTCCGGCGTAGTGCCCAGGATGGGCGCGAACCCACCAACAGATCTCACAGAGCACCCAGGCGTTAGGGACAACGCACGAGTTATTTCTCGAGCACCTCTTCGCTCTCTCTGTGAACCAGCGGCAACGGTTGTCGCCTTTGTGTTGCGTCTTCGCCTTCCATTCTCTTTTGCATTTCGCCGTACGCCTCACAGGGCCGTTCATTTACTTTTTCATCGGGCACACGATGTGTCCAAGGAGGACTCCGATGCGCAAGAAGCCATTAATTGGTTTAAACGCCGACTACCGTGCTGCTAAAAAAGACTCGCCTTCGTTTACTTATGTTGCAGCCGGCTATTATGATTGCATCCAAGCCGTGGGTGGCATTCCCGTAATCATTCCACCGCAACAAGATGCCGACGATATCAATCGCATCTTAGATCAGCTCGATGGCGTAGTACTTATTGGCGGAGCCGATCTCGATCCACGCAACGACGGCTTCATGCTGCACCCGAGCGCTCGCTTGACTGACACACGTCGCGAGCAGTTCGATCGCATGCTTGCACGTCTTGTTGCTAAACGACGCATTCCTATATTTGGCATTGGTTCGGGCATGCAACTGATCAATGTCACATTAGGAGGTAATCTTTTCCTACACATTCCGGAAGATCTGCCGAAAGCGATTCCTCACTCTGATTCGCTCGACAATGCACATCGTCACGGCTTGGAAGTTGTGCCAAATACACTCATGGAACGAGTTTTTGGCGACGGCGAAATTCGCGTGAATAGCATGCATCACATGGCCGTCGATGAATTGGCGGCTGGCCTCAAGGTCAGCGCTCGTTCACCAGATGGTGTCGTTGAAGCGTTTGAAAGCACCGACGAAGATTGGTGGGTTCTCGGCACACAGTTCCACCCAGAGGCAGACAGTGCCTCAGCCTTGGATATTCGTATCTTTGAAGAATGGATCGTAGGCATCACAGGCGAAGTGCCGCAAGCGCTGCAATTAGCGGCAGCATAGCTTTATTGTATTTTTGCAAATGTTCAGAGCATGCCACGCTCAAATTTGAATTTCAAACAGATTTACCGTCTGCCGAACAGAAGAGTCGCCGCCGGGAACACTTAACGGGCCGAAAACTTTTGGTATTCCCACGCTCAGCCCCGCGCGGCGGCACTCCTCGGGAAACGGTTCGGCTTTAATTCGTTGCGGATCGGTGAGCCATGCTGTTCCGCCGCTTTGCAGCGACTGTTTAATGGCCGTTGCGACTAGCCGG
>CAZIGP010000285.1:0-6170 GCA_964538425.1 uncultured Pirellulales bacterium
GCCGGTTGCTAAAGGTCAAGTGACCTTTGTTCACAGTTCCGGAGAACTCGGGATTGGAGAGATTAAGGCGGATGGGACCTATAAACTTAAAGCCGCTGTGGGAGAAAACCAAGTGATGGTTGAGTCGCGTGATCAACCAAATTCGTCCGAATTAGATCCAGCAGTTGGTCGCCCCATTCTTCGTGTTGCTCCTCCAAGTTTTATTCCGGAGCGATACGAAAACTATGCAATGTCGGGGCTGAAATTTAAGGTTGTAGAAGGTGATAACACAAAAGATTGGCTGTTAACTGACTAGTAGCGATTCCAGTGCAAGGAATTGCAAATTTTTTGAAACGTTATATCGCAACATACGGCAGCATAAAAAGGATACGTACTCGCAATGCGTAGAACATTGACCGATTTGGAATGGCAACATTTTCAGGAACACGGCTATGTAAAATTGGGAATACTTCTTGATGACGCAAAATTAGCCGAACTCCAAAGGCGGATCGACGACATCATGCTCGGTAAGGCTGATCTGCCATATGATCGAATGATGATGCAGCTCGATAGCTCGACAGGAAAGTATAATGACGCGGGGGAACAAACGACAGGATTCAAAGGACCGACTCTCAATTACCGTAAGATTCAAAATCTGGAGCACGATTCTGTATTTCTTAGTTACATGCAGCAGCCGATCTTTCGTGATATTTGCTCCAGGCTTTTGGGAACTGCGGCTTGCGTGAGTGTGTTTCGTGCCATGTTCATGAATAAGCCTGCGCATCGTGGTACGTGGCTTCCGTGGCATCAAGACCGGTGGATTTTTTTAGATCGTGATCCGCTGATTACTGTTTGGACTGCGCTAGACCCTGCAACGGTTGAGAATGGTTGCGTTCAAGTTGTACCGGGGAGTCACCGCGCGGGAATTATTAATCCGTCGCACCATTCTGCATTTCTGGCAGATGAGCAAACTGCTGAGCATGTGCACCAAGACAAAATTGTGTGGTTGGAACTACAGCCAGGAGAAGTGGTTTTGTTACATAACTGGCTGCTGCATGCATCCGACGTAAATAAATCCTCCAATAGCCGCCGAGCATTTAGTGTGTGTTATATGGATGCGGCAACGCACACCCAAGACGGCAAGCATTTTCCAATTGTGTTTGGCAAAGGCGCACTTAATCCAGACGATTTTCTAACGCAGTCGATCGCTTAAGTTGTACGCTTAGAGAGGCCAGCAATTGTGCATTATGACGTAATTGTTATTGGGGCAGGTGGAGTAGGCAGTGCCGCACTATACCACTTGGCTCGGCGGGGAGTACGAGTAATCGCGCTCGATCGTTTCGCCCCCGGACATAATCGCGGAAGTTCGCACGGACAGACGCGAATGATTCGATTAGCCTACCATGAGCACTCCGATTACGTTCCGTTATTGTTTCGAGCATACGAATTGTGGCATGAATTGGAGCAGATTAGCGAGAAAAAACTTTTTTACCAAGTTGGGATATTAGTTGGAGGATCGACGGACAGCCAAATGGTTTCAGGTGTATTATGTTCTGCGGCCAAGTATGGCTTGGCAGTAGATCAGCTTTCACATCAAGAAGTTGGTCGCTGTTTTCCCGGCTATCGACTGCCAGAGAGTTTCAGCGCCGTTTTTGAGCAGCGCGCAGGATACCTGATGGTAGAAGAATGTGTGAAAGCACACGCAGAAGTAGCACTTCGTGCTGGTGCCGAAATACATTGTGGAGTTGAAATTCGAAATTGGAAACGAGATGGTCAATCTTTTATTGTCGAAACTGACAAAGATAGTTTCTCTGCCGATCGCCTGATTGTTACAGCCGGTGCGTGGTCTAGCGATTTGCTTTTTTCTTTAAATATTCCGTTACAAGTTTTGCGTAAGCCACTTTTTTGGTATCAGTCCCAACACCCGTCCTATCATCTCGACTCAGGTTGTCCTTGTTTTTTATTTGATACTCTTGGCGGAATCTTTTACGGATTTCCTCAAACGAACGAGCTGGGAGTAAAGTTGGCGGAGCATACTGGTGGCGAACTTGTAGAAAACCCACTTCAAGTCGACCGCAGTATACGTGTCGAAGAGCAGCAGCGAGTGGAAATGTGCCTGGCTGAGCACTTGCCTGGAGTTTCTCTCCAGTGCATGTCGAGCAGCGTTTGCATGTACACCATGAGTCCGGACGGTCATTTTATTGTGGGATGCCACCCCGAATTTCCTGAGATCGTATTTGCAGCGGGATTATCGGGACACGGTTTCAAATTCACATCAGTGCTAGGAGAAATCTTAACGCAGCTTGCTTTGGATGGAACGACGCCGCATCCGATTGGATTTCTTTCGCATAAACGATTCGTTGGTTGATTTAAAGAGTTTTTGAGAAAAAATATGCGAGCTATCAATGTTGTTCCACTTGCAGCTCTGGCAATTTACTTGGGGAGTTTCTCTTCGTTAGCCTTAGCGGAAGTTAAGCCGGCTGCAATTTTTCATAGGCACTTGGTCATCCAGCGTGATCGACCGATCAAGGTTTGGGGGACGGCAGCAGCAGATGAAAAAGTCACCGTCAAATTGGCAGAGCACTCTGTTAATACGATCGCTGATTCAACGGGTTATTGGCAAGTTGATCTAGAAAAACTCGCTGCAGGTGGGCCCTATACTCTAACGATTATTGGAGACAATAACTGCTGTACGATTGAGGATGTGCTAATCGGCGAGGTGTGGTTATGTGCCGGGCAATCCAATATGCATTGGACTTTGGCACCAGAGAATGGCGTGATCAATAACGAAGTCGAATTAGCTAATGCCAACTATCCTCAAATCAGGATGCTTACTGTTAGTAAGGCAAGCTCTGCACAACCACTTTCCGAGATCCAGGGATCCTGGTTGCCTATCACACCCAAAAATATTGTTTCGGGGGGGGCCGATGGTCCTTCGGCCGTTGCGTATTTCTTTGGACGTGAACTTCAGGAGCAACTGAAAATTCCCATTGGTCTTATTCATTCGTCAGTTGGAGGAACACCGATCAAGCAATGGTCACTAGGAGGAGACCTTTTCAACGGAATGATTTACCCTTTGCGAAAATATAGAATTCGCGGAGCCATTTGGTATCAAGGTGAAAACAATTGTATTTCCAAAGATGGGATGAGTTACTTTCAAAAACAGAAGTCTTTGATCGAAACGTGGTGGCATCTTTGGAATGAAGAGAACTTTCCCTTTTATTTCGTGCAGTTGGCTCCGTACCGATATTCAGCGCTATACAAGATTGGCACAGATGAGCTACCGCAACTGTGGGAGGCGCAACTTGCCACACTTGCAGTTCCAAATACAGGCATGGTTGTCACGACAGATTTGGTTGACAATCTCGATGACTGCCATCCACGCAATAAACAGATCGTTGGGAAACGATTGGCCCTCTGGGCATTAAATCGCGACTATGGCCGATCGGAACTTGTCTATTCCGGACCTTTGTATAAATCGATAAAAGTTGAAGGGAATCAGATTCGGCTAAACTTCGACAGCGTCGGAAGCGGCCTTACGACCAAAGATGGAAAGGCGCCTACCTGGTTTGAAATTGCTGGCGAGGATGAGAAATTTGTACCCGCCATCGCTCGCATTGAGGCGGAAAATTCAGTTGTCGTGTCTTCCGAAGAGGTACGGATACCGAAAGGTGTGCGATTTGCTTGGAACGAGATTGCTGAACCTAATCTGATAAATAAAGAAGGCCTGCCGGCGTCTCCATTTCGTACGAAGTAATACTTTTTCACAATTTAAGCTTTGCATGGCAAAGATAAGGATGATGGAGCTGGATTTAGCCGAAATAACTCCATTAAAGACCGTAAATACAGTTTTAAATTCTGTATAATCAGATTGTTGACAGTTGTTGAAACTAATTGTACAATTGCTTTTGTGATTTCAGGAATTACCATTTTCTCGAAAAACTATGCCTGCTTCCTCAGTCGAAAAGCGATCAAAAAGTGAAACAGCAGCCGTTGTTACCCCCGAGCGGCTGGCGGTGATTCTGCGACAACAGATCACGACGGGACAATTCAAAGCGGGGGATCGTTTTCCCAGCGTTCGGCAAATTGCCGAGCAATATAGCGTGAGTTCGACCGTTGCCCATCAAGGATTAAGAATTTTGGCGGAAGGTCGTTGGTTGGAAATGCGACCACGATCGGGAGCGGTTGTGAACTCCGCCGAAGCGCAGACAGCACAGAACACTCGGCGTGAGAACACCGTGCATGTGATTGTGGGCCGATTGCCGTTATCGAATCGTCCTTTGATTGGCCCGGGAATTTGCGATGGTTTGCTGGCGGCCTGGGGGCAGGATTTTTCGATGCAGGTCAATGTAGTCCCGGAAAAAGGAGACTTGCTGGCATTTGTCGAGCAGATTGTTGGGCCACCGCGCGCTCGGCCTGATGTTGTCGGGGCGGTGCTCAACCGTTGTCCTCGGAATGTCCATCAATGGTTTGTCCAGCGTGGTCTGCCGGCAGTCGTCGTGGGGCATGTGGATGAAGATATTCAATTGCCGTATGTCGATCGCGATCAATTCAACATGGGTCGCGTCGTAGCCACGCATTTACTGGAGCGAGGTCATCGGCGGATTGGATTTATGAATGGTCATTGGTTGCCAGGAGATAATCTGTTGCTCTCGGGTATGCAGCGGTCGTTGGCGGAAGGCAATGTTCCTGCCGACCATTTGGCGGTGCATATTGTGCCACCGGAAGAAGGCATGATTCGTGTGGGGCTGGAAACTCTGCGGGGTTCGCGGGGAATTACGGCATTGGTCTGTCCTTCGGATCAGATGATGTTGGAATGCTTGGAGGCCGCTAAGCAAAGTGGCTTAAAGATTCCCGGTGATCTTGCCTTGGTTTGCGTGGGCGAGAACAGCGCCGCACTACAAAAAGCCAGGCCAACAATTACCAGTATGTCACGCAGCGGCGAAGAGTTGGGGCGGCTGGCTGGGGAATTGTTGGCCCAGCTTGTTCGTGGCCAACCCGTGCAACGGATGCACGTTGAGGTTCCCAGTGAACTGATTCATGGAGAAAGTTCCTAATTTTGTCTGTAAGCACTCTAAGCCAGGATCATGAGGTAAACAATGTACGATCAGCCTCGGCCGTTCAATGATACTTCGTAATGGGAGCATGCTACTTCTGCCGTAGCTTCGCTATCACTTAATGCAACAGGAATTAGAGGAGACGTTTGGGGCTGTCGATGTTCTTTTCTTAGCTAAGTAATTTTACGAAAGGTGTTGGAATGTCACGTTTCATTTCTTTTGTGAGTGCATGTTTGCTCTCCTTGATCTGCATGTCTTTTAATCAAGCGAGTGCCGCATACGTCACCAATTTTGACAGTGGTTATGTTGCAGGGCCGTTGAATGGGCAAAATGGCTGGGTAAATGCCGCAAATGCTGGCATGAATATTGATTTGTCAGCAGGAAATCCGGGTGCAGCCGCGGTAAATCCGAATGCCAGTAATAATGGATCCTACGTACTACATGGTGTCCCACTCGTAAACGGCCAGACTTACCGATTTGAAGTTGACGCATTGATTACAGAGGGAGCATCAGCATTTGTTGGTTTGGGATGGACGAGTACTTATCTTGCGATGGGAGCGTGGAATAGTCAGGGATCAAGCGATGGATTTCGATTAGAGTCGACTGTTGGCCAGAATCAAAACTTAGGCATTGGTCTTACCGAACAGTGGTACCACATGAGCTTTGATTGGACGATAGGTGGTAGCGCCACGATGACAGTCCTGGATTCAACGAGCACCCAAATTTATCAGACGACGCTTAACGTAGCTGCCCTCGACTATACGAATGCTTCGCTAGGCGAGCTTGTCCTCTATAGCAATGGTCTTGGGACAGCGGCTGGCACGAAATTTGATAATATTAGTTTTGGTGTAGTGCCTGAACCAGCAAGCATTGTGTTGGTAGGTATCGGATTAGGAGTGTGTGCGTTCAGCGCATTCCGTCGCCGAAAAATGCTCAATAACTAATTAGTGTATAATGACGGCGCGGTTGAGTTTATCCTCTTCCGCGCCGTCATAACTTTAATAAATGAGTGAGAGCCGATGAAAATTCTTCAGCGGATTCAGATAGCAATCGTTGTTTGCTATCACATCTTACCGCCTGCGGGAATCGTAGTAGCCGGTCCGCCAGCGGTTGAGGCCACGCAATTTGAAAAAC
>CAZIGP010000286.1:0-6163 GCA_964538425.1 uncultured Pirellulales bacterium
CCGTCCCACAGTACCGAGTGCCTTTTTAATGGAATTACCGCAAGAAGAGTTGAACTTTCAGCAGCCCAAAACTGCAAGTTCAATCATTCCAACGTGGCAAGAGCCTAGCGATCAGCACGATGCAGTCGATGATCTCCACGATGACGATTTGGAATTTCCGCCAAGGAAGCCAGCTTCTTCTGTCACTATAGCCAGCAGCTTGCAAGCCAAGCTAACAACCGCCGCTGAATTAGCCGCACGTAGTGAAACCGCTGTAGAAGCAGCAGCACTCGCCTTACAATCGGAGCTAGCTCCGATCAAAGTTTCGCCAGAAATCTTTCATCAAGGTATGATCGTATCACACCCCGAATATGGCTTGGGGAAAATTGTGGCCCTTTCCGGCAGCGGCATCAAACGCAAGGCTTCAGTCGCCTTTGTGCGTGGTGGCGAAAAAAAATTCGTTTTGGCCCATTGCCCACTTCGACCGGCAGCCGAGCGGTAGCTGTTTTACAGCCCGCAGTTTGCTATGGCTCCGCGGGTTTTACCACACTTCCCCAGAGCATTACTTCAGAAAAGTTCGCGGTGTCATCGAATGTACCGATGCCAATTTGTCCCCATGTAAATGTCTTGTCGTGGGCAGTCATAATCGGCGTCTGCATGTCATCAAAATAGGCTTCAATCAGCCCGTCGTCTACCTTGCGAACAATTTTGATGTGGTGCCAATCGTCGGTCCACTTTACGCCATCGGAAGTCTTTTCAGAAATTTTTACTCGCTCGGCATCATTCACAATAAAGACTTGATTGGCATTAGGATCCATCTTTGATGCAAAATGTACGTAATAGAACCGCTGGGGATTTTGATAGCCAAACACCAGGCATACGTCGCGGTGCCCATACTCTTTTACAGTGCTTTGTACTTTCACCTCTAAAACGCAGTCGCTAACAACCACATTTTTTAATATTGCAATATTCCAAGGACTGCGATGCTTGGGCTTGTAGTTGCTAATCTTATTCGACAACCCAAATACTTTGTGGCCATCAATTTCAAATAGCTTCCAGCCACTGGGATCGGTTGGTTGCCAGCGGGCAATGCCTTCGGAAAAATTTTCCTCAAATACCAGCGGACAACCAAAATGAGGATCGTCCATTTTCTTTTCGTCTTTTGTTACTTGCTTTCCATCGGCTGAAGTGTTTTCTGCTGTTGCGAAATTGCAGTACCCAAATGTTACAGCTAGCACGAGTTGCATAAAAAATAGATTTGAGCAGCTCGGCGAGCGAAACGAAACAAGAGTTCTTTTCATCGAAGTTCCTTGAGCAAATGGCCCGCGGGACGCTTCCCGCAAGCCTTTATCGTAGCTGAATCGGAACCCAAGGGAAACTGACTCTAGCCGACCCCTGCTTTCTTTTAAGGCATGCCGGGGTAACCTAGCTGGCGATACCATATTCCCAGATTTAGAAGCTTCCTTGCGCATGCCATGCCTTTATTTCATATTCAATCCATTGACGACCCCCGCCTTGTTCATTACCGCGATTTAAAGCGTTCGAACTTTACTCGCTATTCAGGTTTATTCATTACTGAAGGAGACAAACCAACCCGTCAATTGCTTGCCAGCGGGCTAGGCATCGATTCGATACTTGTTGCCGAAACTCATCTTTCAAGAATCGAACCTCTTGTGCCATTAGACGTTTCTCTCTATGTGGTGCCGCAGGCAATGGTCGAAGGACTGGTTGGCTTTAACTTCCATCGTGGAGTGTTAGGTTGTGGCAGGCGGCCGGAAGCGATGTCACTTCATCGGTTTTTAGAGCAACGTGCCGGCCGTGTAACAATCGTTGTTTGTGCCGATGTACAAGGGCCGGATAATTTGGGCGTCATCCTTCGCACCTGCAGCGCCTTACAGGTTGACGGCGTATTACTTGGCCCAAAAGCTGGCGACCCGTTTACTCGCCGAGTAGTGCGTGTCTCCATGGGCTTAGCATTAAAGTTGCCGATTCTTGAATCTCGCAATTTACCGCACGATTTGCAATTGATGCACAAGCATTGGGGAATTGAATTAGCGGCTGCAGTGCTGGACGACTCCGCTGAACCACTCCATCGCGCGACACGTTTTGACCGTTTCGCGCTACTGTTTGGTAACGAAGGGCACGGGCTGCAAGAAGAGATAATCGCACAGTGTCAGCGGCGCATTACGATTCCGATGCCGAAAGGAGTTGATTCTCTCAATGTTGCCGTGGCTGCCGGCATTTTTATTTATCATTTCACAAGATAGACGTTTCGCTACTTGCTCTTCTTTTTTGCGATTGATTCTCTTGCAACAGACTGCCTCTTTTTCTTGGTTGCCTGTTTGGTCAACTGAATTGCCTTTTCATAAACTCGAATATGTTCTTTTGCCGGCATTCGACGGATAGTTTCACCAAGGACATCGAGTGCCAAGTCTTCCAGTTTTTTAAATCGAACGCATGATTTGCCCATATCGAGTTTCTTACCGGTTTTCGCCCACGCCTTTTTAAACCAAGCCAAATGCCCGGTGTCTGTATATAGGCAAAACAAATACACCGCCATAAAATTCTTCTGCGATGCTAGGCCGACAAATGGCAACGGCTGCTTAGGATCGCAATGATAGCCGGCCGGATAAACAGTGTGCGGCACATAATAGCCGATGCCACCATACTGCATGCCTTCTTCGTACTGTTTATCGAGATTTTTGCGAATCACCTTTCGTACCGCTTCGATTATCTTACGGCGCTCGGTGGGTAACTCGGTAAGATATTGTGTAACGGTTTTGGCTTTGCTTTGCATAATGTTCGCCCAAGTATGGAATTTGTGTCGGAATTTTAACCTGGCGGTGTGTGAAAATCTGCAGTTCTAAAGATATACATAAAAGGGCGAGCGTCGGTTACTAGATCTGTGTATGGCATGGCACTTGCTATTAACTTTGTTGAGCAACCTTAGTTCAGTTAAATTCTGACGACATAAGGAGATTGCCATGCCACGCGGAAGTAAAGAGAAGTACACCGACAAACAAAAGCGGCGAGCCGAGCATATGGAAGAAGGCTACGAAAAACGAGGCGTCTCTGAAAAAGAGGCCGAACGTCGGGCATGGGCCACCGTCAACAAAATGTCCGGCGGGGGTGAAAAACCTGGCGGTTCAGGCTACGGCAAAAAAGAAAATAAAGGCCCTGCGAAAAAAGGGGGCCGCAAAGGAGGCGCGGCCTCGGCGGCACGTTCGGCAAAAGATCGTTCCCAGTCGGCCAAAAAAGCCGCACGCACGCGCAAACGTCGTGGGCATTGACCGTTCGGCTACCAATGCGATGTATAAGATACCCATAGGCGAGGCACTTGGCCTGCAATTCCATTTCTAACAGGCGACTGGTTTAAGGAGATCAATTTATGAGTACGCAATCCTGCAAATCACCACAGACCGATCCCGCATTGGCTGAGACCGACCCGTGCCCACCCTGCCCCACTACGAAGCAACCACCGCCACATAGTGTCCAACCCAAGAATGATCTACCCAAAGACGACGTGGAAGAGGCTTCGGAAGAATCGTTCCCCGCAAGTGATGCGCCTAGTTGGACACGAGTGACGAAACCGTAGTCAAAAAGTTAGCTGGCCATAGCTGGATTGATTTGCTCGCGAATTGCCTGGCTTACCGCGACTGCATCCGCTGCCCCATTTTGCATTGCTTGCTTAACGGCATGACACCGCACGCTATGTCCTGCCAAGTCGATTTCTTTGGGTTCGGCCGTTTTGCAAATATCCATTGCCAAGGGACATCGTGGATGAAATCGACAACCGCTTGGCGGATTCATTGGGCTAGGCACATCCCCTTCCAATAAAATCCGCCGACGTTTGCGACTGGGATCAATCGATGGCACACTCGACAATAAAGCGTGTGTGTAAGGATGCAGCGGATGCTTGTACAACTCGCGGCTTCCCGCTAATTCGACAATTTCCCCCAAATACATCACAGCAACGCGATCGCTGATATATTCCACAACCGATAAATCGTGCGAAATAAATAAATAAGTCAACTTCAATTCTTCTCGCAATTGCGCTAGCAAATTAATCACTTGCGATTGAATGGAAACATCGAGCGCCGAAATAGGCTCATCGAGCACCATAAACCGTGGCTTCAATGCCAATGCCCGTGCAATGCTAATTCTCTGCCGCTGACCGCCAGAAAACTCGTGCGGATAACGATTCATCAATCGAGCATCTAGACCGGTTTGCGCGAGCGCTTCGGCAACCCGATCAAGCCTCTCTTTGCGCGTACCAAGACCATGCACAATCAATCCTTCTTCCACAATGCTGCGCACGGTCATGCGCGGATTGAGCGATCCATAAGGGTCTTGAAACACGACTTGCATATGTCGCCGCATCGGCCTCAATTCCGAACCATGCAAATGCGTAATGTCGCGTCCTTCGAATACAATTCGCCCACCCGTCGGCTCATATAATCTTAGAAGCGTTCGTCCGGCCGTTGTTTTGCCGCACCCACTTTCGCCTACCAAACCAAGCGTTTCTCCTTCAGCAATCGAGAATGAAATTCCATCTACCGCACGCACATGGCCCACCGTGCGACGAAAAAGTCCCCGTCGCACCGGAAAGTGCTGCTGAAGATTTTCGACTTGAAGAAGTGTGGATGACATTTTCAACTATTAACGCAGAGTCCAAACTGCTGATGAACACTAATCGGCGCTAATTACTCAAACTATAAATGGCTGAAAAAACTCACGCAAAGACGCTAAGGCGCAAAGGTTTGTGAAGGGTAGGCGTCTTGGCAATCGCTGAATGTTAAAAATTGCTTTGCATGTGTTTCTTGGCGTCTTTGCGCCTTTGCGTGAGGTTGTCTTTGCACTTGAATATTTAGTGATTGGTTAGCTTCAATTAGCGGGTTTACTTCGTTGTAAAATCTAATTCTCCCGCATAATGACACCTTGCCCGATGTCCTGGGCGAATTTCGCGTAGCTCTGGCTCCTCGGTCGTACACCGCGTCCCGTCATTGTATGGACAGCGTGGATGAAATTTACAGCCGGCTGGAAAATGTAACGGACTCGGCACCATGCCCGTAATCGTATTCAGTTTCTCGTTCTTCGGTTTTCCTGGCTCCGGACGCGATTTAAAAAGTCCCACGGTGTACGGATGCAAGGGATTGGCGAACAACTCTTTTACCGGCGCATATTCGACAACTTTCGACGCATACATCACTGCAACCTCATCGGCCATTTCAGCGACAATGCCTAAGTCGTGCGTGATGATCAGAATCGACATGCCAAACTCGCTTTGCAACTGACGCAGCAAATCGAGAATTTGAGCCTGAATGGTCACATCGAGCGCTGTCGTTGGTTCATCGGCAATCAACAGCCGCGGATTACACGATAGCGCCATCGCAATCATTGCCCGTTGCCGCATGCCGCCAGAAAATTGATGTGGATAATCATCGACACGTTTTTCTGGCACAGGAATGTGCACCTTTCGCAACATTTCGATTGCTCGATTCCTCGCTTCGGCCTTGCCAACTTTCTGATGCAGCATGACCGCTTCGCTGATTTGTGCCCCGATCGTGAAGACCGGATTAAGCGACGTCATGGGCTCTTGAAAAATCATCGAAATCCTTCCACCGCGAATCTTTTGCATCTCGGCTTCGGGAAGTTCTGAAAGTACGGTTGGTTTGTCACTGCTGCCTATGTGACTGTCGTGCATCACGATTTTTCCACCAGCGATCTTACCCGGCGAAGAAATCAACCGAATTACGGACATTGCCGTCACACTTTTGCCGCAGCCACTCTCTCCTACCAACCCTAGCGTTTTACCTTGCGGAATTGTGAGCGAAACATCGTCGACTGCGCGTACAATCCCCTCGTCAGTATAAAAACAAGTCTTTAAATTTTGAATTTCAACAAGTGGCTGCACAGAAAATTCAAGGTTTGGGATTCGAGTTCGGATGTTAGTATCACGCTGTGGTTTTGGCTAGCTCGATTCACGTACTGAGGTAGTAATGTCGATCGTTTCTGGTTCGGTATGATTCTGTCCCGGTGGAAGTGGCGGCGGTTGAGGATGATCCAACCCAGTGCAACCTGTCAGAAAGAGAACTGCGACAAAAAATACCCTAAATTGACACATGGCGAAATCGCAATCGTTAGGTCAACAATCAATTACTTTCCAACGATACCTGCTCGGCGA
>CAZIGP010000287.1:0-6159 GCA_964538425.1 uncultured Pirellulales bacterium
ACTATTTTTTGGCAGTCGGCCGGTGTTGCGTTATAACTCTAAGCGAATCGACGAATCTTCCGCGGAAGCGCGAGAGCAAACTTATAAGCCATTCCATCATGTGTTTGATCCAGCAGGTAAACAGTTAATCACAAAAGGCCCAGGGGGGCTGTATACGCATCACCGCGGATTGTTTTACGGTTTCAATAAAATCACTTACGGTGATCACCGAGAGTGCGATGTTTGGCATTGCACAAATGGCGCTTATCAGCAGCACGAGAAAGTTATCAGCAGCGAAGCGGGGCCGGTGTTGGCTCGGCAGCGCTTGGCGATAAGTTGGCATGGAAATAAAGGGGAACTCTTCGCCAACGAGGAGCGCGAATTAACGGTTTACAACGTGCCGGGCGGAACACTGATTGACTTTGCATCACGTGTGACGCCGATTGACGGAAAGATAAAATTTGATGGCGATCCGCAGCATGCTGGATTCCACTTCCGTTCGGCTCAAGAAGTTGCTGAAAAAACCAAGGAGCAGACCTATTACTTACGCACGGATGGCAAAGGGAACGAAGGAGGGACTCGCAATTGGGAACCCCTTGAGAAACAGCACGATCCCAAAACAATTAATTTGCCTTGGAATGCGTTGAGTATGGTGGTTGGCGGCCAGCGATACACGGTTGAATACATGGATTCACCCAAAAATCCCAAAGAAGCTCGCTATAGCGAACGGGATTATGGTCGATTCGGTTCTTATTTCGAGGCGGAGGCCCAGCCTGACAAACCGCTTGAGGTGCAATACCGAGTTTGGATACAACCAGGTGAAATGACCGTAGCAGAGGCCGTCGCCAAAGATACCGATTTCGATGATCCTCCGTCCGTCACTGTCAATGGATTTTTTCTCCCTGAGAGGTAAAAGAGAGAGCCCTGAAACAGTTTTTAAAAATTACGTGTGTTGCATTTGGTTTGGTCATGGGTTGCACGAGCTTGTCGGCCGTAGCTGCTGACAACACACCACCGGAAGGCTTTAAAGCATTATTCAACGGCAAAGACTTGAGCGGCTGGAAGGGATTGGTTGCCGATCCTCCGAAGCGCGCCAAGATGTCGGCTGAGACGTTGGCCGAAGAGCAAAAAAAAGCCGACGAAGTAATGCGTGAGCATTGGAAAGTTGTCGACGGGGTGTTGATATTTGACGGTAAAGGACAGAATCTGTGCACGAGCAAAGATTACGGCGACTTTGAAATGTTTGTCGATTGGAAGATCGGCCCTGGTTATGATAGCGGCATCTATTTGCGGGGATCGCCGCAAGTGCAGATTTGGGACCCGAAGTTCAACGAAAGCACCGCCGTTGGTTCTGGCGGGCTCTACAACAATCAAAAAAATCCGAGCAAGCCAACCAAAGTGGCCGATAAACCGCTCGGCGAGTGGAATACCTTTCGAATTCGGATGGTGGGAGACAAAGTAACGGTGTGGCTCAATGGCGAACTCGTCGTTGACAACGTGACGATGGAAAATTATTGGGAGCGCGATAAGCCCATTTATCCGAAGGAAGCGATTGAACTGCAAAATCACGGCAACACATTGTTTTTCAAGAATATTTACGTGAAAGAGCTCTAGGCACTGGCTGGTTGTACTTCTGAAACTGACCGTGCGATGGTTTGCAGCGTCGCCAAAATAGGTCAGGGATGCTGGATGCTTGGGATGAGACCGCTCTCGTTTTGAGTATCAAGTATCGAGCATCTGTGCTTATTATTGGTGCTTAGTAGCCGTCAAAGTGTTTGAACAGCAGGTTTATTAGGCACTTGCCGACGGTTTGACACCCTGACGGCACACGTTCTAAAATCGCGGTTTCCGGTGATTGTTCAATTGCCGGCTAAGATCATTATTGTATCGGGGGATACATTCATGTCGCAGCAGTTGGCTCGGCCAGAGGGGGATGCTATGTCTTCAGGTTCTGCGCAGACGGGACAAGTTGATTCCGTCATGCAAGAGGCAAGGTTGTTTCCGCCGACGGCGGAATTTGCCTCCAAGGCACGGATTGGCTCCTTGGCTGCGTACGAAACTTTATGGAAAGAAGCTGCGGCCGATACCGAAGCATTTTGGGGCAAGCTGGCCAATGAACTTCACTGGTTTCAGCCTTTTACAAAGACGCTGGAATGGAAGGAACCTTTTGCGAGCTGGTTTGTCGGCGGGAAGACGAACGCCTCCTACAACTGCCTTGATGCCCACTTGAATGGCGCGCGGCGAAATAAGGCGGCGATTATTTGGGAAGGAGAGCCGGGCGATGAGCGCACGCTGACTTATGAAGAATTGCATCGCGAAGTTTGCAAGTTTGCTAACGCGCTGAAGAAACTGGGCATGAAGCAAGGAGACGTGGCGTCGATCTATATGCCAATGACACCGGAGTTGGCGATTGCGATGCTCGCTTGTGCCCGGATTGGTGTGATTCACTCGGTGATTTTTGGTGGCTTTTCGAGTGAAGCGATTGCCGATCGTAATAATGACGCCAAGGCAAAAATGGTCATTACGGCAGACGGAGGTTGGCGACGTGGCCAACAGTTGGCGCTTAAGGCAAATGTCGATGCGGCGCTGGCGAAATCGCCAACTGTGAAGCATTGTGTGGTGCTTAAACGAATTGGTAATCAGGTTTCGATGGAGGAAGGGCGGGATCATTGGTGGCATGAACTTGTGGCCAACGCTTCCGCTGACTGCCCTGCTGAGCCGCTCGATAGCGAAGCACCGCTGTTCATTCTTTACACCAGCGGTTCAACAGGGAAACCGAAAGGGATCAAACACACGACGGCGGGATACAATCTGTTTGCGAAGAAAACGTTTGAATGGGTGTTCGACCACCGCGAAGAAGACATTTTTTGGTGTACTGCCGATTGCGGATGGGTGACGGGGCACAGCTACGTGGTTTACGGCCCACTGAGCGCTGGAGCCACGGTCCTGATGTATGAAGGTGCGCCGAATGCTCCCGATGAAGGACGCTTTTGGCAAATCATTGAAAAATACCGCGTCACCATTTTTTACACCGCGCCGACGGCCATTCGTTCGTTCATCAAATGGGGCGATCATTGGGTGGAGAAATGTGATCTCTCAAGCTTGCGACTCCTGGGAACGGTGGGAGAAGGGATCAATCCAGAAGCGTGGATGTGGTATCACCGCAAAATCGGCGGGGAGCGTTGCCCGATTGTCGATACCTGGTGGCAGACCGAAACCGGTGGCATCATGATGAGCCCGTTGCCGGGAGCGATTCCCACCAAGCCAGGCTCTTGCACCAAACCGCTGCCGGGCATTGTGCCAGCCATCGTCGATTCGACCGGTAAGCCCGTGCCGCAAGGCCAAGGTGGATGGCTGGTGATGACCAAGCCGTGGCCGGGCATGCTGCGCGGCATTTGGGGAGATGATGCGCGCTACAAAGAACAGTATTGGTCGAAAGTGCCGCACCATTATCTCGCAGGTGACAATGCTCGCTGCGATGCCAACGGCTATTACTGGATCATGGGGCGCATCGACGACGTGCTCAATGTGGCAGGACATCGGCTTAGCACGATTGAAATTGAAAGTGCACTCGTTAGCCATCCGGCTGTTGCTGAAGCGGCCGCGGTGGGTAAGCCTCATGAAGTAAAGGGAGAAGCGGTCGCGGCCTTCGTCGTGCTGAAGACAGCGAATCCGGACGACTCACTCCGCGAAGAATTGAAAAAGCATGTGCGCAAAGAGACTGGCGCTTTAGCGGTGCCTGACGACGTGCGATTCACGGCAACTCTGCCTAAAACGCGTAGCGGCAAGATCATGCGCCGACTGCTGCGCGATATTGCCAGCGGTAAAGAGACCATTGGTGATACGACGACGCTGGAGGATTACAGCGTGCTAGCGAAGCTACGGGGGAATGAAGAATAAACGAGGCAAGTCTCTTGCGCGCTGTCTTGTACCGTTCGGACGATTAGGATCTGTGCATTTCTTCAACCTTTGCTACCGAGCGGTGAAGGCCTAAAATCACTGGAGCAGGATTTTGGCTTTCCATTTTTACCGCGACGAGATTTGGCTATGTCGGATTGCAAGAATTTGCATTGTGTTGCTGCTGTGATCTTTATTGTCGCAGCGATGGTTCTAGTTCTTCCCGCGGCCGCAGAAGACTGGCCGCAGTGGCGTGGGCCAACGCGTGACGGCGTGTGGCGCGAGACGGGGATTGTCGAAAAGTTTGCTGCGAAGCAATTGCCGATCAAGTGGCAGGCGGAAATCGGCCCTGGATACAACGGACCAACGGTTGCGGATGGTCGCGTGTACGTGATGGATCGGCAGCAAGAGCCGAAGCCGGTCGAGCGAGTGCATTGCTTTGATGCCGCCACGGGCAAACCTTTATGGAATCACACTTACGATTGCGTGTACGAGAAGGTTGGCTATCAGGCAGGTCCACGTGCGGCCGTGACAATCGATAACGGCAAGGCTTATTCGTTAGGGACGATGGGGCACCTATTTTGTTTCGATGCGGCAACGGGTGATATTCTGTGGCAAAAAAACCTTGACGCAGAATACAACATCGAGATGCCTGTCTGGGGAATTGCTGCGTCGCCGCTCATGGATGGCGATCGTCTCATCCTGCAAATTGGCGGTAAGAATGCCTGCGTGGTTGCGCTCAATAAAAACAATGGTGAAGAGATTTGGAAGTCGCTGGATGATCATGCGCAATATTCGGCGCCGATTTTGATTGAGCAAGCGGGCAAACCTGTGTTAGTGGTTTGGACAGGGGATGCCGTGGTAGGTCTGAATCCGGCAGATGGTGCTGTTTATTGGCGTGAAGAGATGAAGCCCACGCGAATGCCGATTGGGATTGCCACGCCTGTGGTGGATAATAATCGCTTGTTTGTGTCGTCGTTCTATGACGGTTCTCTGATGTTGAAGCTGCGACAAGATGAGCCGGCGGTGGAACGTGATTGGCGAGCGATTGGACCGGATGAGCAGCACACTAAAAGCTTGCATTGCATGATTGGCACGCCCATTTTAGATGGCGATTTTGTTTACGGCGTTGATAGCTATGGCGAGCTGCGATGTCTGAAAGCAGCGACCGGCGAAAGAATATGGCAAAATCTTAAGGCAGTTCCTAAAGCTCGCTGGAGCACGATTCACATGGTGGAAAACGCAGGGCGGATCTACATGTTCAACGAGCGTGGAGAGTTGCTAATCGGTCGGCTATCACCGGAGGGATTCGAAGAAATCAGCCGCACCAAGGTGATTGAGCCTACCCGTGACCAGCTTGATCAGCGGGGCGGCGTGTGCTGGTCGCATCCAGCCTTTGCAAATCGCTGCATTTTTGCTCGAAATGATGAAAAATTGGTCTGTGCTAGCCTAGCTGCCGAATAAAGACCTGCGGCCTGACCTTTCTGGCATTCGCCTATTTCGAGCCCGGTGACAACTGCTTGTCACCGTTAGAAATGCTAGTAAGGCATTCTTCGGTTGACGAATTTTGTCAAGACCGATACATTTCTTAGGGCCTAATACTTCAGGCCGAGTCCGTTATTAGTGATGGTGCGACATTATCTAATTTCATATTTGTTTTGTTGGGTTGATCGGGTGAGCAAAATTACTGGTTGATCTGGTTGCTTAGATTGCTGGCAATTTTGCAACGCAGTATGTATTTGTTCGCTGGGGGTTTGGCCGTCGAGGGAACGTCGGGTGCAAATTCGTTATAGCGCCAATCGCGCGGAAATTTTGGCGCCAGCGAAAATCAACCTTTTCTTCGAAGTCCTGCACCAGCGCAAGGATGGGTTCCACGAGATTGAATCTCTCATGGCGCCTGTTTCCCTGTTTGATACGCTGGTTCTGGAGAATGACCCTTCGGGCCAGATAACGTTGGACTGCTCCTGGTGCGAAGGATTTTGTCAATATTCGACCAGTGGAGTGAATGCAAAATCGGCGACTGAAAGTTTTAAACCGATTCCGACAGGAGAACAGAATATTGTTGTGCGGGCAGCGAGATTACTACAACAAGCTGCAGCAACAAACCATGGAGCAAAACTGCGTTTAGTAAAGCGTATACCCGCTGAAGCCGGGTTAGGTGGTGGATCGAGCGATGCTGCGGCGACCTTGATAGCCGCTAATTACGTATGGAAGTTAGGCTGGCCAATTGAGCAACTTGCGGATTTGGCTGCCCAATTAGGAAGCGATGTGCCTTTTTTTCTT
>CAZIGP010000288.1:0-4096 GCA_964538425.1 uncultured Pirellulales bacterium
GGTCGGCGCCGTGGCCGACGTCATGAAGCAGCCTTACCCAGAATTGAAATCGACCATCGAACGCGTCTCAAAAATCGTTAAGAGCGAGGAAGAAAATTTCCTGCGCACCATCGACAGTGGTTTGAATCTGATCGATCGGTTGTTTACGACGATGAAAAAAGAAAGCCGTTCACTTATTACTGGCAGAGAAGCGGCAGATCTTTATACGACGCACGGTTTTCCGCCCGAGCTACTTGAACAAATCGGAGCAGAGCACAATCTGCAGCTCGATTGGGCTGGCTTTCGCACTGCCATGGATGAACACGGTCTCGAAAGTGGCGGTGGCAAAGTGGCCGACGTATTCACCCACAGTCCCATCGATAGCTTGGCAAAAGCCATGGAACCAACAAAATTCCTTGGCTACGAAACCACAACTTCGCCCGGTAAAGTCGTTGGTATTATCGCACAAGATCATCTCTGTGAAGTGATGCAAGAAATTGGCCATGATCAACCAGTGACCGTAGTGCTTGACCAAACGCCATTCTACGGTGAATCTGGCGGGCAAGCAGGAGACGCCGGTGAAATTACTGCTTCAAATCTAAAATTTGAAGTCATCGATACACAAAAAGAGAAAGGCTTTATCCTGCACCGCGGCCACTTGCGAGAAGGGATGCTAAAACTGGGACTAAGCGTTTCAGCCAAAGTCAACGATGCTCGTCGTGCTGGCATCCGCCGCGCTCATTCGGCCACGCATATTTTGCATTACGCTTTACAAAAGAACTTGGGTAAGCATGCCCAACAGCAAGGTTCTAAAGTGGAAGATGATTGGTTGCGATTCGATTTTGCGAATCCCTCGTCGGTCGATCGTGAAATACTTACGAAGATTGAAGAAGATGTGAACGAGCGCGTTCTCGCGGCCGAGTCAGTCGGCTGGAAAAATCTGCCGATCGCTGACGCTCGGCAGGCTGGCGCTATGATGTTATTTGGTGAAAAATATCCCGACATTGTCCGCATGGTCAGCATGGGTGAATTCAGCAAAGAACTTTGCGGAGGCACGCATGTGAATAGCACTGGCCAAATCGGATTGTTCCGCATTGCTCATGAAGAAAGCGTCTCGGCCGGTACACGTCGCATTGTTGCTTTCACTGGCCATGCGGCTCTGCTAAAAGCGAGAGAAGATCGAGCCGCACTCGGCGAAATTGCTTCAGCTTTGCGAGTTCCGATCGGTGAAGTATCGAATCGCGTTGCAACGCTTGTGAAAGAAGTACGCGATTTGAAAAAGCAAGTTTCGCATGGCCCAAAGGCGGCAGGCATCACGCCTGAAAAGCTCATTGAAGAATCTACCAAAATTGCCGGTGTAACGGTCATTATTGGTGATGTTCCCGGTGTTGAAGCGGGCGGTATGCGGGAATTGATCGACCTCGTGCGCCGCAAAGTTAGTCCTACAGCAATCCTGTTGGCGAGTGCTGCTGAAGATAAAGTAACCATTATTGCGGGACTCACTCGGGATTTAGTCGATCGCGACCTTAGTGCAGGCGAATGGATCAAATCCGCGGCTGAGGCCGTAGGCGGCCGAGGCGGCGGTAAACCTGACATGGCTCAAGCCGGTGGCAAATTGCCCGAAAAGCTGCCTGCGGCATTAGAAGCGGCTCAAAAAAGCATCCAAAAATTGCTCGCAACCTAAAAGTATCGGCGACACTTTTTATCTCCTTCGGGGTTTAAACACCGCAGTGGCAAAGCCTATAAGATGCCACGTTGGTTTATTCCCAAATGAGTGTTCCTGCCAGAATTTCGACGCTAGCAATATGCAGCTTTGTGACTAATACGTGCGTCCGACTCTGTTAAAGGGTCACCGCATTATCACAATTCTTTACCCATCAATGTTTGGGATAGTTAGCCGAGATTAACGTAACAAAGTTCTACGTTCGAACCCAATCGTTGTAGTTATTTGTGGAGATTGTTTATGGTACGCGAGTCAAAACGTGCCTTTACATTGATTGAGTTGTTGGTCGTAATTGCAATTGTCGGCTTGCTAATAGGACTGCTGTTGCCGGCAGTGCAACGCGCCAGAGCTTCGGCTCGACGTACGCAATGCTCTTCCCAATTGCGACAAGTGGCGCTAGCACTTGATAATTACATGAGTGCTTTAGGGACTCACGGCAAATATCCTGACGCAGCCATTTTGCCTAGTGTCACTCCAGATCGGCCCAGCATTGCCAAGGTTTTAGGAAGATACATTGAGGAAAACCAAAGCGTATTTGCTTGCCCTGATGATGATCGTTTCTTTGCGGTTGAAGGTCTCAGCTACGAGTATGCCAATCCTACGTTGGCTAACTTCACGCGTCCGCAAGTTTTACAGCCGCCCGGCAAATCGCCACGGAAAAGTTCAACCGTGCAAGTTGCTTACGATTACGAATCTTTTCATGGTCCGGAAGGTTCAGCGGGAGCAAGAAATATTGTGTTTTTAGATTGCCATGTGGAGTAATTCAATGTGGAAGCGAATTGTTTCAGGCGCATTCGTGATCGGAATAACAGGCCTTGTTTTGGCTTGGTGGCTGGGTTGGCTGAGTGAGGATCCCGCGCTGGCAGAAGTCAAGCAACTTCAATCAAAGCTGGAAGATCCGAATTTGAGCGATTCCGATTTTCGCGCAGCGATGGAGCAAATGCGCGGGAAAATGGATTCGTTATCGGAAAGCTCTCGGCGGTTAGCTTGGCAGAATGGTCGCCAAGTATTCGAGCGTCGTGAGCTATCGCGAATGGGCCAGATCTTGGCAATGAAGCCGCCAGAGCGAGTTCGCGCGCTAGATGAAGAAATCAATCGTATGGAAAAACGACGAGCCGAGTGGCAACAACGTGCTTCTCAAGTTCAAAACGGCGAGCAGCGCAACGGTCAGCGCGGTCCGCAGAATGGCAACAGCGGAGGGGCTCGAAGCCGAGGAAATCCATCCGATGAGCAGCGGATTTCTCGAATGCGAAATAGGCTTGATCGTTCTACGCCTGAGCAACGAGCCATGCGCTCCGAATACATCCGACTAATGAACGAACGGCGCACTCAACGAGGGCTGCCGCCGATGCAACGCGGAAGAGGATAATTAATCACCAAGTCTTTAGCCCGGCTACGCCAACGTGCGTGGCAGTGGCTTGATTCCTGCTGCTCGAACAGCTCGCTTCCAAGAGCCGAATCGTTCGGTGGCAACCGATAGTAGTTCGGCTGCCTGGCCGTTGAGATGGCGTGCCAGAGAACGAGGTTGTAGCGAAACTCCGCCTACATGCAGTGTGCGGATCGTACGGATTACGGTGCGACTGGTCCACTTGCGGGAGCGGCGAGCTTTAAGGCGAATATAGGGAATGCCTGCTGCTTCGAGAGCCGCAACAGGACCACCGTAATAACGATGGCAGCTATCATACAGCCTTGAATCTCGCTTACGGATATCGCTTGTGCTATTGAATGGCTTCTGACGATTTAACTTACGGAGACGTTCTAGTACTTTTTCCGCCGTCCATTTTTCGGTCAGTTCGATGACCCGAATTTCAGCGTAGTTAATTCCTGCCGCTTCAATTCCTGCACGATAGGAGCCAAAGTACTTTTTGATATTAGCATGAATCGCTGATTCTTTTTGATAGACTACCCATGGAGACAAGTCTTCGCCTCGTTCGTGCTTATAAATTAGGTAGTCGATTAAATACTCGCGTGACCAAACCGGTTCCCAATGGGGAGCACGGCGCAACGAGCCAGTTCGTTCCTGGCGGACTGAATCAGCCACTGTCTCTTCGTTTGGATAACGATTCAAATACTGTTTCTTCGAAATGTTGTGCTGCGAGCGCAAATGCACGTCAAGCGTAAGGAGTTTGGCGCCGCAAATCGCACAAACGCAGTGGTCGAGCAATTCCATACGAATTTTTTTGTACGACAGCCCGGCAGCTTCAATTGCTTTGCGCCAACCGCGGAAATGTTTGAGCGACATTACTTGCTCAAGCAGCTTCGGATGATGTCGTTTGACGGCAGTGATGTTCAGCGGTTGCCCTGCCCGATGGAGCTGGCGGATTTGCTGGACAATACGTTTTTGCTGTGCGGTGAGTCCTTTCATTTTCGTCTCCTTGCTTGGTGAATGGCCTC
>CAZIGP010000288.1:4106-6119 GCA_964538425.1 uncultured Pirellulales bacterium
CCTCGTCCCATGTTCCAAAATGATGTATGGCGGCCCGAAACAACGATGGCGAATTTTCACGAATTTGCTTTTGCGAAAGGCCGCCATCCACAACGCGCTCTCGCAAAGCTCTGGAAGTTTTTACTTTCGACCAACCAAATAATCCACCTCGGATAAGCCGATAATCGATACCTGCTTTTTCCACTGCGGCCTTCCAAGTACCAAAATACCGACGACCAGCAGCATGCAACGGCAAGCTTTCCCTAAGCATCAGATCGGTGTTAAGAAACTTACCCTGCTCGAAGCGACGCCGAATCTCTGTTAACACTCTTTGACGAGGCCACAAGGCATCTCGGTTACGAATAGTACTGGGATTGAGGCCTGCCGAACGCAAAGCTTTTGTCCAATTTCCAAAATGATGTAATGTGGCATAGCAAAAACGATGTAGCTCGGGTTCCTTGCGCAAGATTTCGGAACGACGAAGCGTTTTACCTTGCTCATGCCGCCGTTTAATTTCTGCGGTGATTCGACTGCGGGTCCAACGATAAGGATGCTCTCCGAGCAATTCTTGGTAATTGATTCCCGCGGCCTGCAATCCTTTCAAACCGCTGCCATAATGTCGCAAGCAAGCGTCATAGAGCTTGGGAAACTTGCGCGCCAGCGATCGAATATCAGGAAATTGCCGACGCCGATGAAGGTCGCGAAGTTGGCTCAGGATTTCCTGTTTGGACCAACGATGAATTAGCGAAATTTTATCGTAGTTCAGCCCGGCAGCCACAACGGCTTTTTTCCAGGTGCCAAATCGTTTTTTGGCATGAGCCAATAATCTGCCATGGGCTGTCCGCACCGCGGAATAATTTAGCGGTTTTCCTTTTCGATGCAGACGCTGAATAGCCTGAAGAATATCTGCTTTGGTGTTGAATTCGTGAGCCATGTGGGGGCAGGCGAGGTTTGATTAATCCTGATCAACCCCGCGCGAAGCGGTCAATCTGGAAGGAATTTCGATTAAACAGTCCGTTGTAAATCACTTTTGCCCCCCAAATGTAGCACTTTTTGAGATAAAGAACAGTAATTTGTGGTGAAATTTTAAATAATGTTCCGTATAGGAAAAAAGCCTGTTTTTCTGAGTTTTGTCCAGCAAATCCCCCCCACTAAAGTTGTACCGCAGATTCGAGTTTTTACGATAGGGGGGACAAATAAAATTTTGTTAAGGAATTATATACACTTCTTTAAGGTGGCATTTAAGGTGGCAATTAACATGCCAATTTATTTGCCGCTGATGTGAATTACGGCCTGGCCCTTATTATCCTTCAAAGAACCGGTGGAATCGTTAATTCTCAAGTATAACGTGCCACTTTCTGGTAGAAAAAAATCAGTTCCAGACCCCACTACATACGGCTTCAAAAAAGCACTGGTGCCGTTAAATGCTCGGTCTGGTCGAACGACGGCCAGCAATTGGCCTAAAGGGCGTTTTTTAACGTACCGAATCGACACTCCTTGAGGCTCACTAATCCAAGGTATCGGTCCGTCAGTCATTTGATATTGCCCTTCAGCGGTCAATTGATATTTGTGCTCGGCTTCCAAGCGTAGGCCGCTATTTTGCCAGCCACGATTTGCCTCGACGGTTACTGTGGATTGATTGTCCACCATTTTCTGCCCAGGCTTGAAGTCAATTTTTGTGCGTTCGAAGTCGTAGCCATAGTCGATGTCAGCCACAAATGCTTGCCATTCTTCCCTCAGTTGGTCGAAATTGCTTCCATAAATTTTTTTCAATTCTGCATTAAAATCATAACTCGTAGGCAGCAATTTCCTTAACTTATGAAACCGATCGTGGTAACTCGGGTGTTGGTCAAGAAAAGCTATTGCGGCCCATGACCAACCGTAAGGTTCGACATTTAAATGAGTCTTGTTGTCGTAAACCAGCACATCAGTAAATTGCCGAGCACGGGCTTGTGCAAATTCGTTCTGAACAATTTCAATGCGGCCAAGTTTGGGCACTTCTTGAGGATCTTTGGGAAAGTAAGGTAGGTTGAG
>CAZIGP010000289.1:0-6091 GCA_964538425.1 uncultured Pirellulales bacterium
AGGAGCGACGAGATCGTGTTACCAGTATCGTTTTGGAACTGGGCGCCGAACATCGCCCCAAAGTCAGCGCCATTTAGCGAGCCGAGGCCACGTTCGGTGTTGTCTTCGTTGCCATAGCTATAGGTGTTTGGATTTGTGAAGGTACCGTCATCTGCCCTGTACGTGGAATTGCCAGCACCACCGGTCTCGACGATTGACCATCCGGGAGGCAGCGCGGACGAAGTACCAGTGTTTGCCAGGCTGTTGAACGCTTCAAGATATGTTCCAGGGCCTGTCAGACTGATTGGGGTGGCACGCACCGCGTGTGCGACAGTTACCAGGTAAAAAGCGGCAAAAAACAGACCGAGCCAGTTCTTGTTGTTCATCAATAGAGACCATCCGTGATCGGACATTGGTAAAGCGGTACATCCTATGGGGGAAAATCCCCATACGCTGGCTGGCATTATTAACGCAGGGAGGTAAGTGTGCAACGCCGGCCCAATAAATTAAGTAAAAATGGTCAAGATCGGCGACCTTGGTAAAGTTGTTTCGGTGTCAAATTGAAACGAGCCAATGCGGCCTTTATCGCAATCGCTGGCGTTGTTCGAAACGTGTTTGCTCAAAGATAGACAGCTTGCGATTCGGCCCATTCCTTCATGACAGAACCAACCGTTTCTTCGCCAATGCCTTTGAGCTTTACCTTCGCCATAGATCGAAGTAATTTCGTAAGTCGCTGCTCGCCTCGTGCCGCCCAAAGCATCGTTTCCTCAACGCTTTCGGGTCCTTGCCGGCAAGCCATCTCAGACAACTTGGTTTTGACCTTGTCGAGAATCTTTTTTTTCTGCGTGTTGCCGGCCGCCAACCGCAATAATCGTACCACGACTAACGCAGGATACGTTTTGGCATCGCGCTCAAGTAACTCCAGCAGCACTGGCAGACCGACCGGACCAGCTTGGTAGAGAATTTCCACCAAGGCTTCGAACCACAACCGCCCCCAGCCATCCTTTAATTTTGGAGCGCCTGCGGTCTTTGCGGACAACGTCGGATACCACAAGTCGGGAAATTTGGCCATATCCGCCGGCGTCAACAGCGGCGCCACTTTAGTTGCTGCTGCGATCAACTCGCTCGGGATCGACGAGCAGCCGTCATCGGCACCCGCCTGGATTACGACTTGAGCAATCAACTCTTCCAGTTTTTTTGGCATCGCACGTTAGCAAAAGTTCAAGGTAGAACGCCTCGGGCGCAGCTTCCCAAAGCTGGTTTCACAAATCGACCGTCGAAATAAACCAAGCTCGAATGCGATTATACTACTAGGTTAGGCGAGCTTGGCCAACACACTGCAAAAAGTAAAATAGGGTGGATTATTGTTCCAATCCGAACTGGAAACAACGGTCAAGGTTGGCTTGCTTAGAGTTACGGATATAATCTTTCGACATGACCGTCAAAGAAATCCTCGCGCGTCTTAAATCACTTGGCAATGACGCTCGGCGTGCCCACAACACGAAGGCCGGCGCGCCCGACAATCAATTCGGCGTGAAACTTGGCGACATTCGCACGCTTAGCCAAAAGATCAAGACCGATCACCAACTCGCGCTCGATCTCTGGGACACCGGCAACGTCGAAGCACAGCTCCTCGCCACGCTCATTATCAAACCCAAATCGCTCTCCGCCGCCGAACTCGATAAGCTGACTCGTTCCACCACCTGCGCACAGGTGGCTGAATGGCTGAACTCTTACGTTGTCGCCGAGCATCCCGAAAAGGAAGCACTGCGTGAGAAGTGGATGAAGACGAAAGATCGCTGGGCCGCCCGTGCAGGCTGGCACTTCACCGCCAGCCGCGTGAACAAAGGCAAGGGTGCTGACGGCCTGGACGTCGTGGCGCTGCTCGATCGCATCGAGAAAGAGATGCCGAAGGCCAAGCCGGATGTGCAGTGGACAATGAACAACACGCTTGCCGCCATTGGCATCCACTACCTCAAGCACCGCAAGCGCGCCATCGCGATCGGCGAGAAGATCGGTCTGTACCGCGATTGGCCGGTATCCAAAGGCTGCACTCCACCCTACGTGCCAGTGTGGGTGGAGTTCATGGTGAAGCGGCAGAAGTGAGCAAAGCCGCGCGAAACCTCATCAAAAACTGCAGCACGCTAGAAACCATCGCTGAAGCATTCATTTGCTGCGTGATCTAGTCCGAATTGCCGATCTTATGCGTTCAGGCGAAGAAGCTATCGCCGACACCGCGGTTGCCCTTAACGCCTATTTTGAGACCAAACGGAGGACTTTAAAATTGGCACAACCCGTTGGCAAACAATGACAAAAGCCCACCGCCACAATGTGACGAAGGGCTTTTTTGTCTCATCAAGTCGGGGAGACAGGATTTGAACCTGCGACCCTCTGCTCCCAAAGCAGATGCGCTAGCCAGGCTGCGCCACTCCCCGGTGTGCGGTTAATATACCAACACTTATTCTAGACAGGTATGGGGATTTTTAGGTTCGCAAACTACGCTAAAAGACCTATTGTCCTTAATTTTTGCTTGCTTCAGCCTTTCTGCAGGCTAGCCACTGGCAAAAGCAGACAGGTCGCGTTCGATCTGTTTCAGCCTTTCGTGATATTCCGCTTTCGTATCTTCCAGATTTGCGATCTGTTCAGCCGGCTCGTAGGCAAACATATAAAACTTAACCTTGGGCTCCGTGCCCGAAGGTCGCACGGCCACGTAATTGCCGCTAGCTGCCAAGTACAGCATGACCATATCACCCGTTGGACCAACAAACGAAACCGGCGAGTTGCCCGGCGTGATCTCCGTGAGCGATTTATAATCGCGAATCCGCACGACTTTCATTCCGGCAAGTTGCTCCGGCGGCGCACTGCGGAAGCGAGCCATCAGTTTTTGCATGTCTTGCATTCCCGCGGCGCCAGGCATCGTCAGCGAAAACTGGCTCTCTGCGTGATAACCGTATTGCCAATATAAAGAATCGAGTTTTTCATGCAGCGTTTTACCCTCAGCTTTGCACGTTGCGGTCAGTTCCGCTAGCAGCATTGCCGCCACCGCAGCGTCTTTATCTCGAACATGAGTACCGACCAGGTAGCCGTGTGATTCTTCACAACCAAAAACAAATCGTTCTGGTCCTGCATCGTCTATTTCCTTGCCAATCCATTTGCATCCTACCTGCAAATCGCCATGAGTTTGCACACCAAAATGATCTGCGATGCGGCGAACCATTTCAGTTGTCACCAACGTTTTGCAAATATAGTGTTGCGGTGACAACGAGCCCGCTTTCTTTCGTGCAGACAAGATATACTCTGCAAGTAGTGCAGCAATTTGATTGCCATTAAAAGACTTCCAAGACGAAGTAGGCGACTTCTTCACAGGTGCCGCAGCTCCCACCCGATCACAATCCGGATCGGTCGCTAACACCAAATCGGCGCCGACCTTTGCTGCATGTTCGACAATGCTGTCAAAAACCTTGGGATTTTCCGGGTTGGATACGTTGCCTGGTACATTTGGAAAGTCGCCACTGGGTTCTGCATGCAATTCAAACAATTCGACATTTTTGAACCCGTCTGCTTCCAAAGCAGGCAATACCGCCGATGCTCCGACACCATGCAGCGGAGAATAAACAATCTTTAACTCTCGCGGTCCTGACAATGCTTGGGATTTAACGGCCGCGATGAAAGCAGCGTCGATCTCTTTTTGGCAATATACAATCTGCCCGGCCGCGAGCGCTTCAGCAAATGACTTTCGGCGAATTTCACTTACATTCATCACACGCTCGATGATCGCCTTATCATGCGGCGGCAGCACTTGCACCCCACCTACCCAATACACCTTTACAGCATTGTCACTTGGCGGATTATGGCTGGCAGTCACCATAATGCCGCAGATCGAATTCGTGTATCGCACGGCAAACGACAATTCTGGTGTACTGCGATAGCCGTCCAAAAAATAAATTTTAAATCCTGCCGCCGCCATAATTTCTGCACAAAGTTCTGCAAAATGCCGCGAGTTATGGCGAGTATCGTAGGCAATGGCGCAACCACGTTCTGCATTCCCCATTCCCCATTCCCCATTCCCCATTTGCTCAAGCACATAATCCGCCACCCCTTGTGCACTCTCTCCAATTGTCCGATCGTTAATCGCATTCGATCCGATCGGATACATCATGCCCCGTCGGCCGCCAGTGCCAAACGGAATCACGGTCCAAAACACGTCGTCGAGTTGTTTCCATTTGCCAGCCGCTGCGTGGGCAGCAACTTCGCTGGCATATTCGGCATACCGTGGCTCAGTCAGCCAGGTGCGGATCATAGTTGCCGAGTTTGCTGTGAGCTTTTTCTCGGCTACCGCTTGTTGAATCGAGGAAAGCGTAGTCTGTAAATTGAATGATGTCGTCGACATGAGAGATTACAAAAAACGGATCAGAAAGGAGATAAATTGAGTCCCTAATTGTGGTCAAACAAATCAAATCCGAAAAGAGGCCTGCTCGCTCTGTGCCTTTATGCCCCCGTGGTTTAATATGATCCGCACAAACTTTAATGCGAGCGAGGACAAAATTTCATGCCCGAACCCATCATTAGCGTTTCCGGCCTGCGCGGCATCGTTGGCGAAAGCTTGACGCTGGACGTGGCGCTTCGTTATGCCGCGGCCTTTGCGGCAACGCTCCCGCCCGGGCCAATTGCCCTCACTTACGATGGCCGAGAAAGTGGCCCGATGTTTTTGGAAGCCTTGTCGCAAGGGCTTTCAATGCTTGGTCGCGAAGTGGTGTGTTACGGTGTTGCGGCCACGCCTACGACCGGTGTACTGGTTAAAAACCTAAAAAAACCTGCTGGCGGAATTCAAATCTCGGCCAGTCACAACCCGCCCCAGTACAACGGCTTAAAACTTTTTTCCGCGGAAGGGCGTGTTATTCCGGCCAATGCTGGCGCGAAGGTAATGGAACAGTACCGCTTAGAACCGTCGTTGCCTAGGTCGTGCAGCCCGCGTGGGACCGTTCACGAATTGAAAAACTCCACCAGCCGACACCTCGAACTCGTATTAGCTACAGTCAATATCGAACACATTCGCAGCAAGAAATTTCGCGTACTGCTTGATGCGAATCACGGCTCCGGAAGTCGTGTTGGAACAACGCTGCTCGAATTCCTGGGTTGCCAAACGACGTTGCTTGGCGGTGAGCCAAATGGCAAATTTGCTCATCCGCCTGAACCAACTGCCGAAAATCTGACGAGCGTTCTACAAAAAGTCACCACAAACAAATGTGACATCGGTTTTTGCCAAGATCCCGACGCCGATCGTTTGGCAGTGATCGACGAGAATGGTCGCTACATCGGCGAAGAATATACACTAGCAATTTGTGTCAATCATATACTCAGGAAAACGCCCGGACCGGTCGTCACCAACTGTTCCACTAGTCGTATGACGGAAGACTTGGCAAAAAAACACAATGTACCTTTTTTCCGTTCGGCGGTGGGCGAGGCAAATGTCGTCGATGCCATGCTGAAACGCAGCGCAGTAATCGGCGGGGAAGGCAACGGCGGCGTGATCGATCCGCGTGTCGTGCTGGTGCGCGATAGTTTTACTGCAATGGCGCTTATTCTAGATGCGATGGCCGAGAGAAATCTGCCGGTCAGTGCTCTGGCCGACGAATTGCCGCGCTATGAAATCTGCAAAACCAAAATCGATTTGCCGAGAGAAAAGCTTGCCGCTGGCTATGCCGCGCTCGAAAAGCATTTTCACGAGGCCAAAACCGACCGCCTCGACGGCCTCCGTCTTGATTGGGCCAACAAGTGGCTTCTTATTCGTTGTAGCAACACCGAACCCATCGTCCGCACAATTGCCGAAGCACCGACGCTAAAAGAAGCAGAACGACTTTGTAATGAGTCGGCAGCGATTCTCAATTCAATTTAATAGAACAAGGCAGAACACGGAGCTGCTTAATGTCCATTTTGTGCCTACGCGTGTCCGCAACAAAAAATCATTTAACCGGCACAATGCAATCTTTCCCCATCCACCTCCGTAATACCTCCGGGACAATCACGCTGCCGTCTGCTTGCTGGTAATTTTCTAAAATGGCAATGATCGCCCGACTAATGGCCACCGCAGTGCCGTTCAGCGTATGCGCGA
>CAZIGP010000290.1:0-6063 GCA_964538425.1 uncultured Pirellulales bacterium
AATTAAATAGAGTGGTCTGCCGCGCACTTGGTCGTAAATGCGCACCACATATTCTCCTAGCATGCTGATTCCCAGGGCATTCAGCGACGCAAAGAAGCTCATTGTCACTAATTCAGAAGTCCAGCCAGGCACTGCCAAATTGGTGAATAGCTTGCAGTAGACAGAGTAGCTGCTGACAAACAAAAACAGCGTAAATGCGATCCAGCCGAGCCACCCGAACATGGCCAACGGGAGAGCTGAAAAAGAAAAGATCGCGGTCTTCGCAAGTTTAAACAATCCACCTAGCGCTACTCGTGGATGGTTGTCGTAACGGCTCCCTCGTTCCACAGAAACGCCAATTTGCTTGAACCCTACCCAGGAGCGCAACCCTGGCAGATAACGATCTCGCTCACCGAATGACACGATGGCTTTGGCAACTCTGGCATCGATGAGTCCGAAATTACCTGCGTCAACTGGAATAGGCGTGTGTGCAATGGAAGAAAGCATGCGATGAAATGCTGCAAACAGCATTCGTTTCCACAAACCTTCTTTACGGCTGATGCGAATGGCATAAACAACATCGTAACCGCTTTGCCATTGTTCGAGTAACTTGTTGATTGCTTCGGGCGGATCTTGTAGGTCGCTGTCCATTAGCACCACGGCATCGCCACGTGCATGTTCTAACCCGGCCAGAATGGCGGCCTGGTGACCGAAATTGCGAGAAAGGTGAAGCACTCGCACTTCAGGAAACGTATGCGCCAATCGATCTAACAATTCGGTGCTGCCGTCGCGTGAACCGTCATTGACGAAAATTATTTCAAACGTGGTGCGGCATGCGGTTAAAGCGATTCTCAAGCGGCGGCACAAAACATCCAATATTGCCGCTTCATTAAACACCGGCACGACGACGCTAATCAGCGAATCAGAAACGGGCGGTCGGGCTGGAGGCGAATAACCGTTGGTCATAGTTGGTGGGCCGGAGGCGAGGACGTACTAGGTGGGAAGGATAAACGTCGATTTTGCCCCGTGGCCAGCAGTAATGCCGCCACCAGTAAACCTAGTCCACAACCGGAGGCAATGCGGCCAAATTTCAAGCTTTCGGGTGAAAATTGGAGCCGAATTTCGTGTGCGCCCGCAGGAACAACGAGCCCTTGAAAGTCGCCATTAACACGCAAAATAAGGGCGATTTGGCCGTCAATAGTGGCTTGCCAGCCAGGATGATAACTTTCATTGATAACAAGTAGTTGTTGCGTATTCGTATCGGTTTCGAACAAAAATTCTCCAGGCTGTTCTTTTAGAGTGCGGACTTTTCCCGGCCGTCCGGTAGGTAATTCGAGGGGAGAGTCAACAAGAGCGGCTTCCGCAATCGAAATTTGTTGCAACTCTCTCACGGGGCTGTTGCTAACAACAGCCTTGGTAACGAGCCACGCACGGGGTTGATAAGGCGGCAAAGATATCCACGCATTAGATTGCGAAGATATTTGCGACATCCAGCCCACGCCTGCAAGTTGTAAAGCCGCAGGTTCTCGATAATCTAAACGCCGACTTGGTTCCAAACCGGCATATCCGTCGGCACGTTTCCAGCCGGTTAATAAAATACGATTTCCAATACGAATGCTGCCCTGGCCTGGAGCGAATTGAGTGCCGGCAAGTAAATCGAGGGCAACTCGGCAGTTTGGTTTTCCTGGAGGTACATCAGTGGTTTGAATGAACTCGTTAAGTGTCATCGTTTGTCCGAGTATGGCGTAGTTCATCCCATAAGCGATTAGATCGACTCCAGCAAAAATAATCATCGCCGCAAGAGCCCAGCGAGATCCTCGGCTCAATGCTTCAACTAACCCAACGGCCAAGGCAATCAATGCAGGGCCAACTATCAGGTAAGGCCAAGTTGCTACGTACTGAGGCCAGAGCAGGGGAGCGGTTACCGCAAACACGATGCTACCTGGCACCAACAGCCATAATCGCGATAGGCCTGCATTCATCGCAGACGATTTTTGTGCTTTGATTTGCTGCGATAACAAAATCGAAAATCCAACCGCGGTTAACACGGCTGTTGCTAATTGAAAAATTACAATTGCGCGACAAGGCAAACGAAACTTATTAAGAAGAGGCACATTGGTTTGCAACCAGCTAAATGGTCCATACGTACCGAAAGCCCAAAATAAACTGCACAATGCCATTACCAGTGTAGCCGTAACAATCGGTCGATAACGCTCTGTTTTCAATCCTTTCCACACACCCAAAATCGCCAACACCAAAGGAATGGCACCGATGTAAAAAGCCAATTCGTGGGTATTTTGCCCAACGACGCGTGTAGTAAACAAATAAGGGCCAACTAATTGGATGAGATTCAATGGATGAAAAGAACCCGAATCAGGCAATTGCATCGCGGGGGTTTGTCTGACCGAATGTTGCAGTGCGTCGAATGTCGGCAGTAATTGCACGCCTGCGATCAGTGTGCCGATGACAATGGCTGTTAACCACCACAGTACGAATTTGATACTTTGTTGAATGTTTTGCTTTAATAACCCCGGAAAGTTTATTTGCAAAAACAGAACGTACGCAACTTCAACAATGAGCGAAAAAAATACGTACTGAGGATAGCCAAGCAACCACTGTGAAGCTGTTAATGCCGCCAAGCTGCAAAATGCCAATCCACGATGCCGTGTAGGGGTGCTGCACAGCATCACGTCAATCGCCCAGAGTAGCCAAGGCAGATGTGCGATTACGGCCACCGCATTGGGATGGATAAAGTGTAAAAAATTAAAGCTACCGAATGTAAATGCAATTGCTCCCAGAATCGCGGCGGCGAATCGTATTCGGCGGCGAAGTAAAAAGAGCACCATGCCTGCAAACATGATCGGGTAGCTAAGCCAGCACTCCAAATCAAAGGCAATCGATAGTGGCATCGTGTGATAAAGCAGTAAATGCAATGGATGATAGACGCCGACTTGTCCTTCACCGGTCAGATAAAAACCACAGTACAAATTAGGACACCAATCAAACGGTTCTCCGTGAGTGAGTTGCTGAGCATAGAATGCCCGCAGCGGCAGATGGAACTCGCCCAGATCGTCGGCAACGTAAACCTGACCAAGAAGCATCGGGCCAGCGAGTAATAAAAATATTACCGCAGCAGTCCCAATAGCAACGGTGGTAAGTTGGCCGCGATTCATTCTGAAAGTTATGAAATCAAAACACCTGGGTCGAGCGGCAAGGAGCGTAAATGTGGACTGTCCATGATTGAAAACGGCTTGACTAAATCTTGCCATCGCTCGCCGCGCTGTTCGATGCGTGAGTCGGCGATTGGTCCTAAACGGTTTGCGGCCAGCGCTAAATAGCTAACGTTTTCTGGCCGTAGGTTCATGATCCTTGTCACGGTGGCATCTACGGCCGTTAAGTTTGGGCCGACAATTACCAAACCCATGGGCTTGGGACTGCCCATGATCGGACCATCTCCTTCCATGCAGAGAATGCCATCAACGATTGCATACGTCGGCGGCAAGGAGGCATTGATGTCATACACCGTTTCAGGAATCCCTGCGTGGTGCAAAACATTTTTCGGCCAACCATAAACAATGCCGGGGATCGTGCCGTAGAGGTTTTTCATCGCAGCAGTAACGCCTACCCAATGGTGCGTTTTCATTTTTGGCATGGAGACGACCAAGTCGGCTTCCGCCACACTACGAGGAAAATAAAACCCTTCAAGCTTGCTGGCGCCACCACGGTTTGGAGTCCACACAACATCTTCATAATTCAGATCGGCAAATTTTAAATCCACCGCATCGAGTGCGTCTCTCATGCCTCCTTCGACAAGTGCCATTTCTGTGTCGCGAACATGGCCTGGAGCTTCGCCAACAATTACTTTTGCGCCATAACTACGAAAGGCCTCCGCCGCTGCAACAACCATTGCTGGATTTGTTGTCATGTGCGGAGCCTTCCGCGTAGGTTCCACGAGATTGGGCTTGAGCAATACACGTTTTCCACGCAGTGCTTCTGGTTTCATGCCTGTGGCGAGCAAGCCATCGCGAATGGTTGTCGATAGCGGACCGTCGTAGCGTTGGTTCTTCGCAATAAATACTGGCTGTTTCGGTGATATGACATTGCGGATCGCTGTATATCCCAATGCTCCGACTGCCAATGCACCGCTACCGACTAATAAGGCCCGGCGATCAAAACCACTTGATAATGGTTTGGGATCGTTTTTTTTGATTTTGGTTTTAGAATCAGTAAGCATGGTGTCAGTTTTGGCGACTATTTGCGGATGCACATCCGCAGATAGGAATTTTTTTCAATTTCAAGTTTTACTATTTGTGCTGAATTACTTTCAGCAATCTTTTGTTGCCTTGTGCTGCTAGGATCAACATCGCCAGCTTTAATGGCGAACGATCTCTCTCGATTACTTCACGGTATTTTTTAATTAGCCATTCGTCGGCATTCGTAGGCATACGATCAAAGGCGGCTAAGCCCAGCAGCCCATAGGAAAGTGAAATCGGAGTAGTTTCCGCCGATAGTGCACTTTGCAGATATCCAAGGGAACGTTCGATTCGTGGGTCGTTGATTGTTTCACCAGCAAGTGCCAACATCGTAAGCCCCGTAGGCTCAACGTGAGGCCGTAAACGCTGTCCTAAAACAACAGTGTTGCCATAATTGCAACCGCCGGTAGATAGCAAACGATCCACAAGTAGCCGCACTCCTTCACGGGTGCGAGGATGCTGTGACATGCCAAGTGATTTGAGAGCCAGGACCGACCAAGCAGTTGGCTCAACCCACGAATGCGTTCCTACGGCCCAAGCCCAGCCTACTAATTGCATGTCGTGGCCAAATTCGCTGGCCGAAGGTAGAGGTTTACCGGCCGCGGCAAGTAGCCATTGCTTGGCAAGCTCAAGATCGAGTGACTTTTCCTTTGATTTGTTGCTGGTTGATTCTGCAGAGTCAGGCGTTGTAAAAACGGCCGTCGCCAAAATTGCCAACGACGTCGGCCAGCCTGGCCATTGTAAATCGCACAGCGGTGCAATGCTGCCATCGGGTCTTTGCTGCGACGCAAGCCATGCTATTCCGACGCTGGCTGGATCGATACGACCGCTTGTGGCAAGAGCAAGTGTAGCTAGCGCAGTGGGTTCCGTTGCTATTACATCGTTCTCACGATAACCACATGGAAGCTGTTCCAAGCGATTGAGTGCGTCGTCGGTCCATCGTTGAAGATTTTGATGCATGTGTGTCTGAGTCGGCAACGATAAACGCGGCAGAAAATTGTGACGCAACCATCAGGAAGCCTTTGTGGCTTCACAACAACTTTTGATGTTGCAGAATGTCAACATATGAAAGATAGCTTTCTGCAATGATGATCGCTTGGATCTCGCAATTTTTGCGAAAGCAACAATTCGAGTTGCCGGCTGCGGGTAGGATTTTGATCAATAAACGCAATGCGATGGCTCTTTACCTTAAGAGACAGAAGATTTTTTCTTTTTAGAAGAAAATTCTTCAAGCCTGTAATTTGACAGCATCGGAATACACCCTAGGCTTGATTGCACAAGCAAAAGTATTCGAGTGATCGAATGCTTCTGCATGTGACACGGCTTTCCGGCCGTGGTAAAGCGAGATTCTGACCACCGGAACCAAAAAACTAATCCTAGAATTTCCGGTAGGGAGGTGATTCGCAAGATACTTTGGCCTGCTGGGCCTTCGCATCCTCGATAAAGGCAAACCAGTCGCAAGGCTGGGGCGCAAAGTTATGGGCCGTCGAGCCGACGAACTTGACGGTCGCCAGACTGCCGAAGGGGTGTTGGACGCTAGACCCGCTTACGCGGAGAACAGTGGACGACGTTCTTTTCTAGATTCGAGGCGAGGCACCACTTGTTTACGGTAACAGGGTTTTTTGCTTGGGTGTATAGCAGGCTGGCGCCGGCCGGAGCACCACGCAGTGGTCGCGGTCGGCGTCACACCCGGCGATTTCCCACTTTATTTTTGTGATCTCGGCGGTTGTATGTTGTCCAAACGTCGTACAGTTACAACTACCGAAAATTTTTGGAGGTTTTAATCATGTCCAGTTTTGCTTTGAAAGTGCGTAAGTTTTTGGTTTCGGAA
>CAZIGP010000291.1:0-6055 GCA_964538425.1 uncultured Pirellulales bacterium
TGTTGGACGCATCGTTCGATGCGGGCAATTTCCTTCTTGAGATATTTGGCGAATTCAGCTTTGTTATTCGGGGTTTTCATGTCGTTTTCTCTCGGCAAACATCTTCTTCTGCATGTAGCAATTGCATTAGAGGCTGCGTGAATTAGCTAACCGGCATAACCGTTATCTACCGGGCTGGAATATCCAAGCTCCTCCGACCCGCCCATTTGGATTCTTAGTGCCAAGCGCTCGCTTGCTATTTGCCCTACGACCATAGTCCTGGCGAAATTTTCTAACTTTTCGCAACCGGAAATTTGCCTCCCATTTGAGGGGCCTGTATGCTGACGGGTTGGATGCGGCCATCGTTCGGTGCGATCGACACAAAGAATATATGAGTACGTCGTTGCAGGTTTTTGCTTATCTCAACGCCGATAGGGCGGATGCCTATCGGGCGATCATGCGCTTATTCATCAATGCTAAAACAAGATTTGCATTGCACCTTCGGCCAGCAGACATAAGAGCGGCGCTGAAGACCGAACAACTTAGCGGAATAGACGACTTGGATGTGGAATCGGCACTCAGCCAGCTTTGCGAATGGGAAAACCTAGAAGTCCATCCCGATACGTCGGATGTGGCAACTGTCGAGGATTTTTACCGCCCAAGGCACCTATACCAATTAACCTCCCAGGGCGAAGCGGCAGAACGAGCAATCACTTATTTTTTTGATACGCTAAAGCAACCTGGTGAACTACAGGCTACCGCGCTGGACGACATCAGCGTTCTTCTAGGCGAACTCTGTCAATTGGCTCGCCAGGCTGAGGCCGACGAATCGAAGATTCATCGAACTCTCAAGGAGCTTGCGTCACGATTTGAAGAATTGACAAGCCGTGCGCATTCGTTCATCGGAAGCCTCCAGCGCACGATTGACTTGCACGGATTGGAGTTAGAGGCGTTCTTGGCTTACAAGCAATTGCTGATTGAATATCTTGAACGATTTATCGGCGAACTAACTGTTTCTGCGACCGAAATTGCTGAGCGGCTGCAAGAAGTTGAAAATCATGGCGTTGATCGACTTTTGCAAATTGCGGCCGCGCGGGATTTGGTAGATGCTTTCAATCCAACCGACGCTGTTCAGCTTGAAGCCGTATCCGCCTGGCAGGATCGTTGGATTGGGCTGCGATCGTGGTTTCTCCGCCAGAGCGGACGACAGTCACAGGCGGAAATTCTGCGCGCTCGTGCCCGCTCCGCAATCCCGGCACTTTTGAATGCCGTCGCGGCGATCCACGATCGCCGGACGACGCGGAGCGACCGGGCCGCCGACCTCCGCACCTTGGCACGCTGGTTCGCAGAGACAGACAACGACCGCCAACCGCATCAGCTATGGCAGGCAGCTTTCGCTCTTTTTCCGGCCCGGCATTTAAGAGTTGAGCAGGAAACGCTCGATTTACGCGATGACGATCCAGTGGTTCCTTCAACAAGTTGGCTTGATGCACCGCCTATCGTGATGTCACCTCGGCTTCGACAAACCGGACGACACGCTCCTCGTGGTCCAGCCAAAGCCATCATTGACCGTTCTCGCGAAAAGCAGCTTGTGACCGAAGCGATGGCGGCAGAGGCGGAACAACTACAAGCCGCCCGCCAGCGGCTAGCCACGGGCGGGACGTTCCGGCTATCGGAGATTGGCTTTCTGAACTCGGTCGAGTTTTCGTTGTTTCTGGACATGCTAGGAGAGGCGTTATCGCGAAGAGTCTCTCCGGGCGATCCTGTCGTGGCAACGTCCAGCGATGGTAGCTTGCAGATTCGATTGACGCCGGCCAAAGATGGGCAGTTAGCATCGGTAGAGACCGAACATGGAATCTTCCGTGGACAGGATTACTATTTGCAGATCATTGATACGCTTTCTTCTCAAACGGATGTGGGTGAAATCAGTGGTCATGCACACAAAATCGTCGATTCCGATGAGCCCTCGGATTGCGCATCGGTGCCAGTGGCATGAGTATTTCATCACTTCACCCGATTCCATCAGTTGACCCCGCTGGCATTCGCCCTGGGGCTCGCGGTGATGCGCCATCGTTGCCGCCCTTAGCAAATCAATTGGAACAAGAAACGAAGTTCCAGCGTCAACGTGCGCTCCGGGCTTTGCTTCAAAATCCACTTCTTACAGCAGACGGACCCCATAAGTTGGAATTCGGATTGGTTCGCCGTCATGCCGACTGGCTGCGTGAATGGCTTGCTCATAATGCAGGTTGGAGCCTTATTATCGACAGCGAACTTGCCCGACTGCGAAAAATGTCCACGCATGGTGATGGAAATAGACCTGCGCGCGACGCCAAGAGTGGGACACCATTTACGCGACGACGATACGTTTTACTTTGCCTAGCACTCGCCGTCTTGGAGCAAGAGGATCGGCAAACGACGCTGGGCAAGCTGGCTGAACGCATCCTCGCCGCAGTGCAGTCCGATAGCGGCTTTACTCAAGCCGGTATCACATTTGATCTTACCACGACCGACCAACGTCGCGATCTAGTGCAAGCAGTTCGATTGCTGCTTGACCTTCGCGTATTGCGACGGATCAACGGTGACGAAGAGCAATATCTAAACCAGAAGGGGGACGCCCTTTACAACATCTGCCGTCCGGCGCTTTCCGCGATGTTGTGCGTGAAACGCGGACCTTCAACGATTGGGGTGGTAGATTTTGATGATCGTATTGCCGGAATCACTGAGGAGCCGATACCCGATACCGACCAAGCCCGCAATCGTCAACTGCGAGCAAATTTGACTCGCCGGCTGCTGGATGATCCAATCATCTACTATGACGAACTCACCGAGGCCGAAGGAGACTATTTAAGCAGTCAGCGTAGCCGGCTGCTTCAAAGCGTCGAGTTGGCTACGGGTTTAGTCGGCGAAGTGCGAAAAGAAGGAATCGCCATGCTCGATTCCCGTGGGGACATGACAGATGTGGGTCTCCCCGAAGAAGGTACAGATGGACATATAACCTTGCTTGTTGCCCAATTCCTTGCCGACGCGCTTCGGCACGAGCAAAGAATCGTGGGCGAAGCTGCCCTATCCCATCATATTGCACAACTGATCGACATTCATCGCAATCGCTGGCGAAAAGATGTTGGAGAACCGGGCGCTGCCGAAATGCTCATGCGGCAGACGGTCGATCGCTTGGAATGCTTGTCGCTTGTAAAGCGAACGAGTGGTGGAATTCGGCCCCTCCCAGCGATCGCTCGCTATGCGGTCGAGGCGGACGGCCAAGGCAAAATCGAGTTTCAAGAAATGTAGCTGGTGACTATGAGTCAACACAAAAATAGCACCCAAGGTGATATGAATGCGGCGGCGGTCATATTGCCCGAAGCGCGATCGCGCCGATGGCAACCAATCCGAGGCTGCTTGCTCAATGTCTATCGCTACGATTACGAGGAGTTCCGCTACGAGCAAGGCCGTTTGCTCCTTCGCGGAAATAACGGTACGGGCAAATCACGTATCCTTGCTCTTCAATTGCCATTTCTTTTGGATGGCGAAATAGCCTCTCACCGGCTGGAACCAGATGGCGACCCCGCCAAGCGAATGGAGTGGAATCTGTTGCTCGGTAAGCACCAGGACCGACTCGGTTACACTTGCATTGAATTCGGACGGCGCGACGACGACGGCTCATGCCATTATTTGACGCTCGGCTGTGGGCTGTACGCCGTTGAGCATCGAGGAATCCATAACAAATGGTTTTTCATCACCAGCCAAAGAATTGGCCATGATCTGCCGCTGACGAATTCCAGCAGGCAGCCTCTTACGCGAACTCAGTTGGAGATAGCGATTGGAGATCAGGGAGAAGTTTTCACTTCGGCAGAGTCCTATCGCCATGCGGTCGATCAATCGCTGTTTCGTCTAGGTGATCGGTACAATACGTTGATCGAACTGTTGATTCGCCTGCGCCAGCCCAAATTGTCGAAAGATTTGGACGAGCAACGGATTTCAGATGCGTTGAGCGACGCATTACCCCCGATTTCCAACAATGTTCTCGACGATGTGGCGGAAGCCTTCGGGACACTTGAAACCGATCGGCATCGGCTCGACGATTTCAAAGCCGCTCGCGACGGTGTCCAGGCATTCCTGTTGGAATATCGTTCTTACGTTCAGATTGCCGCACGCCGTCGCGCGGACGCCGTTCGCAACGCCCACTCCGAATACGAAGCAACTCAACGACGACTTCGCAGGGCGGAAACGGACCAGGAGCTAGGAACCAACGAACTTCTTGCGATCGACGCGAACCTAGCCCGACTGAAAGAAGACCTTCGCGCAGCAGATGAAATTATCCAGACCTTATCCAGTAGCCCGCAAATGCGCGATGCTCGCGAACTCGACGATGCGCATCGGCAAGCGGAGGAGCAGGCATTAGAACTCACCCGTGCCGAATCCGACTACGAGCAAGCGGCTACTGCTAGGACAAAGGCAGATTCCGAATCAGAAACCGCTCATCGGGAAGCAGCCGCAGCTTGGGAAAAGTTGGAAGGCGTAGTAAGTGATACACAAAAGGCCGCTTCCCTGATCGGCTTGGTGGATCATCAGTGTGCAATTAGCAGGCTAAGTCTGCCTCAATCGGTCGGGGCCAAGACGATCGAACTTACGAAAAAGACTATTGACGAAGCAGCAGCGCGTCATCGCCGAGCAATTATGCGATTGAAGGAAGTAAATCGGGAAGTCGAAGCGGCATCAACTCAGCTCAAGCTGGCAAAAGCAACCTACTCCGAAACCGAAATACAGTTGTCCGATTCGACTCAAAACCAACGTGATGTTTTCAGTCGCTTGAAGCGAGGGTCTGAGGAATTGCTGACAGCATTTGAAGAGTGGCTTAGGCGGCTAAAAGAATTGAAGCTGGCACAGCCGGAAATCGTGGCCGAGGAGCTTGGCGGTTGGTGTGAATCAGGCAACGGAGAATGCCCCATTACCACGCACGTTCGGGTCGCCGCTGACGCAGCCGTTCGATCTCTTAATGATTTGCGCGCGGAACGACAGCAACAGTTGTCAATTGAAGAGGATCGGCGTCACAGTTTGGAGGAGCAACGCCGGCGTATCGAGGCCGGAAACCATGAACCGCCCCCGGTGCCGCACACGAGGCAATCGGAGACTCGTGCCGGTCGTTCAGGCGCGCCCCTTTGGTCATTGTGCGACTTTCGGGCCGAATTGTCCGCCAACCAACGAACCGATTTAGAAGCTGCAATCGAAGCCGCCGGCTTGCTTGATGCGTGGATTACGCCGGATGGAAAATTGCTGGACGCAGCACAGCAGGACACCATTTTAGTGCCAGGCACCAGCCCGTTGCCGCCAGACAACCGCCATTTGGGACTGCTACTTTGTCCTGTTCTTGGCAGCGAGATGATGGTTCCTGAGTCGATCATTCTTGAGATTCTTCGCCATATTGGCGTTGGCTCAGAATCTGGCCCGATCAATGTTGATGTCAATGGGAAGTGGCAATCAGGCCCTTTGCACGGCCGCTGGTCAAAAGTCGCAGCACAACACATTGGTCCGGCCGCGCAGGCAGACGCGAAAAGCCGACGATTAGCTGAATTGCGGATCGAAATCGACGAAGCGGCCCAGAGGATTGCGAGCATCCAATCCGACATTTTCCTCATCGAAGCCCGCGCCAATGCTGTGCGAGTCGAAGCGGAGACGGCTCCCATCGGCGAGCCAATCAAAGTTATTCACACAGAGTTGGCTTTGGCGAACAAGGCAGTTGACGCTTCGCGGGTGCGTCTCAAGGAGGCGGAACATCGCGTCGAGCAATGTCGCAGTGCTTTGGAGCAAGCAATTGCAACACGCGACCGAGATGCGCGTGATCTGGGCCTATCGCCCTGGGTCAACAAGCTGTCAGAACTCGACGAGTCATTTACTATCTATCGAGAACGAATTGCAGAATTGTGGCCGACCTTACAGTCGTACTACAGCTCCCAACAGCAAGCGGAGGCCGCCAAGGGACGTGCGACTATCGCCCAGCGTTATGAACAAAGTCGCGTGGATTCACTTTCAAAAGCCCGTGAGAAGCTTGCTGCCGCGACGGCAAAACGTGACACACTAA
>CAZIGP010000292.1:0-788 GCA_964538425.1 uncultured Pirellulales bacterium
CTTCGCCGTTAGGCAACTTTTCTTTGCGAATGTTTTTTTCCAGCTCGTCCGCACTTAGATTTTTCAACGAAATTTGGCCTCGCCAACGATTGACGTTCGACAAAATCGCCTCTTGTTCGGCAGTACTATTCCACGGCAGAGTTGTTACCGTTAGTTCCAGAGGTTTTTTGCCCTCTTCGGCGGGAGTCGTCAGCGTGGCGAACCGAAATTGCGTACCAGGCTGTTGCTGCCAACCTTCCGGCAACTTCCACTCAGGCTTGCCGCCATCGGACTCAGAAAACGTCACTGATTGAACTATCGCTTTGAACGACTCGGCGTGTTTTTCGACTGCGTCGCCTTTTCCGGCCAGCTTAAAAAACCATGCCGCATCGCCGTGAGGAATAATTGCGGCCAACATGTGGTCTTGGCCCGGCAATGCAGTGCCTTCCGGCTCTGCCGATGGAGGCAACAATGCTGTTATCACCGGCTTTTCTTTGGGCACCTGATAACGGGTGATTTCTGCCGGTTTCTTGCAACCCACGACGGCCACGATTGCAAACATCGCCAACAAAATAGGGATCAGCCGAAAACGATAATTGGGAAATGGAAATAAGCCTAACATGGCCTCTCCCTACTTAAGCGGCGGCCGGGGATACCGCCGGGCGGAATTGCGGCTCAGGCGGGATGCGAGCCGGCCTTCCACAGCACAAGAAACGCGTTCACTCCATACAAGATTGATTATAAGTGCCTAGAGAAGCCGTGGACAGACCGGTAAAAGCCGTTTACCAGCGATTGAAATCGGGCTAGAC
>CAZIGP010000292.1:798-6035 GCA_964538425.1 uncultured Pirellulales bacterium
ACAGGATGCGCAATGCCCTTTTTCAGGCCTAACTGAATCGAGTAAAACTGTATCGCCATGCAAGCCAACTTCAAAGCTTCTGAAAATCACGCTTCGGCCGCGCCGCCGTTGCCTTTACTCATTACCGGCATTTCAGGAGTGGCAGGGTATAACGCGCTACCTTATTTCTTGGAAAAGTATCCTGGCCAAGTGATCGGCATCCGCCAACGCGATAACTGGCGGTTGACTGGCCAGGGAGTTGAAGTTTGTAATGCCGAAGATCGCGAGGGGCTCGAGCGGCTCTTCGACCAGCATCAATTCGCCGCCGTACTCGATTGCGCGGGAAACTGTGCACTGAAATCGTGCGAACTCGATCCGGAGATGGCTTGGCGTATCAATGTTGAAGGGGTTCGCAATTTGATTGAACTTACCCGGCCACGGGGAATTCGGTTTGTGCATTTGTCGATCGACTTGGTTTTCTCTGGAACGCACAGCGGCGGGCACGTGGAAGAAGATCCGACCGACCCGGTGACGGTATATGGCAAAACTATGGTAGCCGCAGAAGAGTTAATCACCGCAAATGATCCGGAAGCATGCATTTTGCGAATTTCGCTGCCAATGGGCGTTAGCTTTAACGGCCACGCCGGCGCGATCGACTGGATTCAATCGCGGTTCAAAAAATCGAAACCTGCGACGCTGTATTTTGATGAAATTCGCACGCCCACCTACACGGACTGTTTAAATTCACTTTGCGAAACAGTGTTGGCCAATAATTTGACCGGTCTTTATCACGCTGGTGGTCCGCGACGGCTGAGCTTGTACAACATTGCACAAATCATCAACCGAGTAGGTGGTTACGACTCTAAGCTACTGATCGGTTGTCCGCGAATCATGGCCGGCCCCATGCCGCCACGTGCCGGAAACGTATCGTTAGATTCCAGCAAACTTACAAAAGCACTGGGATATGAACCGTTTGATCCTTGGCCACTGCCGGAAGAGTTTGTGCCAACGCACACGGATTGGCATCATGAGCGCCATGGCTTTCGCGGCTCGCCAGAATTGCTGGCTGAAGTGCTGTATCGCAATCCCAGCAAAGTTGCCTGAGAAGAACGTTTTGCCGGTTTTACCGTTGATTGATTTTTTATTTAGCTTGTCATCTAGAGTATTCGCTTAATTCATTCAATTCATTTTTGGATGCACCCAGGCAGGGTGACTTTCTCTGCACCCGAATACTGCCACTCTTGAACAACTGCGTGCCATCGCGATACACTTGTCCCCGGAGGGTAAGCGAATGGCTAGCGGTCTGACTCGAAATCAGATGCCGGGAAACCGGTTGCGGGTTCGAATCCCGTGCCCTCCGCTGGTAAACGAAACTCTCGCCTTAATGGCTTGTTGAGTATGCACTTGCGAAGCGACGTCCGCGATTAGCTTCCCAATTGTCCATTGTCTATCTGCCCTGCTTTGGTGCATCGTAAATGGCGATGTTAGCCGTCGGGCGGTGAGCACACCCCACAAAACGCTCAGAAATCAGGTTATCTCTAGCCAACACCGACGATAGAAAAGCACGTTCGCGTTATCACATTTAGTGCATCTTACGCCATGCGCTGCTCACGCAAATAAAAATAAGCTGACTTATAGAACGACGTGAATTAGCGGCAGCCTCCTGCGTAGCATCTCTGAGTCAATCAATCTCATTAACTGGCGAATTTGTTGCCATTCGTTCAAATTTATGGCCGCATAGCAGACCAAATAAGCAGGAATAGGGGCTTGTTCCCTGAATCCTGGAATCTCGCAGAGGATTTACCAGGCTCATTTCCAGGCTGAATAGCGTTTTGCCAGTATAGAGAGTGAATGGTCAGAGCCTTGCTTAGCAAATAAACAGAATAAGAATAGACTAAGATTGGAATACACAAATAATTGAATAATTATCTAATTTATTGCAATTTCATTGACAAATTAGAATAGTATTAGTAAAAGTAAAGGAACACCTAATAAACGCTAGCTGAATGGAGATATTCCATGCTGGTTGGATCCGAAATCTTCAAGAAATCACGCGAACCCAAACATCGCCGGGTGAAAGACTTCGTGCTGGAGCAGATGGTGGCTGGCCAACTTAAGGTTGGAGATCCGCTACCTGCCGAAGGCGTGATTGCTGAGTCGCTGGGTGTGGGGCGCAATACGGTGCGTCATGCTTTTGCAGAGCTAGTCCGTCAGGGGTTTATTGAGAGACAGCAGGGGCGGGCAGCGTTTGTCGCACGGGAAGTTAAGCCTCGGGGAGAAACCAGCATGGGCGTCTTTGGTCTCATATTGCCCCAGGTGAGAGGAAGTCTTTATCCCTCGTTAATAAAAGGCTTTGGGGAAATTATCAGTGGTTCGGGGAACTTATTAGCAGTTTGTGAAACCGATAGTGACATCGCTCGTCAAAGTGATGCGATTTTGCAAATGATCGATCGCCGCGCATTGGGTGTCGCAATGGTGCCGTCCACAGATGGCATTCCCTCCTATCAGCTTCGGCAACTTGAGGAACGCGGCATTCCAGTTGTGCTATGTCACCGTACGGTTGATGACATTGCAGCAGCTGTCGTTACTTGGTCCTGGGAAGAGGTTGGGCGACTCGCAGGCGAAGAAATTGCCAAGCAAGGACATCGCCGTATCGCATTCGTTGCCTACAAGCAGCACCAATATACGAAACTTATGGAGCAAGGATTTCGACAAGCATTGACCACTCATGGTATCGATTTGCCAGCCAGCCGAGTGTTTTACAGCGAACAATTCATCAACCCTCCTTGCGACGATGATGCCCGCTGCCGACTTACGAAAATGCTGTCGTCGGAGGATTGTCCAACCGCAATTTTTGCAAATGACTTGGATGTTGGAGAGCGAGTGTATCACGAGGCACTCCATTTAGGGCTTCGCGTGCCAGAGAATCTTTCGATTGTGGCATTCGGTGGCAAGTGGAGAGAGGGGCTAATTCGCCAACGGTTGGCTGCGGTAACCGTGGATGAAGTCGAGCTTGGGAGAGCCGCAGCAAAAATACTTAGCCGGCTGCAGGGGAATTGCTCATCATCGGAACGGTTTGAGCAAATGGTCATGCCGCTGGAGTTTTTTGCCGGCCCTACGCTGGCTCCTTTGTAGGAATACTTACTACGCGATCGGAGGAATATAAAAATCAAAAACAAAAGGAACGGAAGATTGGGGCTAGGTAAAAGGTAAAGAGGGCAAAGTATTTCTATTCTTTTCACTGGGAGTTGACTTTATGAGTTTCTTGACACGAAGGTGTAGTGTAGTTGTCGGTGCGTGTGTGGCGATTCTTTGTGTAGAATATGCATCTGCCGCAACAATTGTCACGCATAGCGGCAATACAGATCCGACGACAGAATCTCCAGCATGGGCTCTATCTGCCGGTGGTGCTGGTACGGCAGGTAGTGGCGTTACCCACCTGGGTGAGCCTGCTTGGAAAATGACTGATCCGGCTGGTGGCAATGATTGGGCATACTATAGGTATTCTCCCACTCTTGCGGATTTTTCCGATCCAACAGGCTGGACGGTTGAATGGCGTATGGCAGCAGAAAACCTTGAAACCCTAGCTGGAGGAGATGATGAAGCCGCAATACATATCAGGGATGGATTCCACATCATGACATTCACCCTTAGGGTGAATGGAACAGGTGCTGGGGATGGTGCTACGTTAACGCAGCGTTTTGGCAACACGTCTTTAAAAGGCGACATCCCAACGATCGGTTCGCGAGCCACAGGTTTTCATACGTTTGCACTGGACTACGACGGGACGCCGGGTGGGGGTGGGCTATATCGACTTTTCTATGATAACACATTGGTCACCGACAGCAGCAATACGCCGGGACTGCCGGGTACTTTAAGTAACGCCGCACCTGTACTGCAGTGGGGTGGTCTGGGAGGCAAGACTGGTCATGCTCAAAATGTAGATTCATATTGGAATTTCGTCCAGCTCCGTACTGGAACTTATATTGTTCCAGAGCCTGGAAGCCTTGTCATGATTAGCATGGGATCGATTGGTCTGGCCGTTTGTGCCCGCCGTCGCTGGAAAAAATGCAGTAAGTAGCTGCAAGGTTCGTTTTTTCGGGTACTTAACTACTCGAAAGTAAAGTCAATAAGATACTCGGCCGCTTTGGGTCTTGTACCCGAAGCGGTTGGAGTGTTTTCGATCGTCCCTGGAGTGTCGTCGCAGTCCACTGCGACGGCGGGCAGTGAGGAGGCATTTTGTTTTTAAATTTCACTTGTGAAAGGGAGTATTGCGTAGTCGTACTATAGCAGCTCGGGAGAATTGTTTAGGTCAATATTCTTTCAAGAACGACTGAGGTGGATGCTTTTTTCCCGTCGCAGGTTCGTGCAAACCGCAGTAGTACAATCTGCCTGGAGGTATTTATGTTGCGAATAAACAAGCTTAATCATAGAGCTTGGCGTGAGCGGTATTTAGCGATCCGCTCGCATCGAGTACCAACGGGTTTTACACTCGTTGAACTGTTGGTGGTTATCGCGATTATTGGCATCTTGATTGCGCTGCTGCTGCCGGCCGTGCAAGCCGCGCGCGAAGCGGCTCGCCGAACGCAATGCAATAATCATCTCAAGCAGATCGGTTTGGCGATGCACAACTTCCACAGCGCGAGGAAAGGGATTCCACCGTGTACTTTGACCGGGTATGGCCACACCACCTGGCACACCATCATTTTGCCTTATGCCGAAGGGGGTAGTATTTATGCCCTGTTTGACCTTGAGAAGACAATTTATGTTCAGCCGAATTCCGATGTAATCCAAAGTCAAGTGCCGTTTTACTACTGCCCCAGTTCGCGCCCCCCTACACTGAGCGGCGACGATGAACCTTACAATATGCATGGTGCGCTAACGGATTACGCCATTAACATAGGCAGTCACTCGCAAGACTGGTGGAAGGTGGAGAATGCATTAGGAGTCACCTATCCTTCGAATACGAATCCTGCTATAGCCGGGACCGTTAGTGGCAGCGGGCCAACGATTACTTACAAAAACTGGAAATGCCCACGAAAGTTTAAGGATATCTCCGACGGGTTGAGCAAAACCCTGATGGTGGGTGAAAAGCATATCCCTAAAATCCATGAAACCAAACAGCAATATGGAGACGGGATGTTGTATAATGCAGACGCTTATTCAACAGTCGTTCGTTTAGCGGGATGTGCGCCAGGTTCTAATAGCTGCTTTCCTTTGGCTTCTTCGCCGGATGATCCGGTGGCACCGCCTTTTTT
>CAZIGP010000293.1:0-6030 GCA_964538425.1 uncultured Pirellulales bacterium
GTGAACTGGAAATGCGGCCAAGAAGCTTCTGTGCGCATGATGGCTTGGTGCATTGGCTTGTACGGATTTGCCGACAGTCCTGCAACTACTGCTGAGCGAGTCACGAATCTCGTCCAAATGATTGCCGTCTCAGCGACGCGCATTGAAGCCAACATCGAATATTCCTTGAGTCAGCTTAACAATCATGGCATTGCTGAAAGCCTTGGTCTGTGGACTGCTGGGCTATTGTTTCCAGAATTGAAATCAGCAGATCGCTGGAAACAACGCGGACGCGAATTGCTTGAACGACAAGCACGAGAGCTGATTTACACCGATGGCGGCTTCTCACAGAATTCTGTGAATTATCACCGAGTGATGATGGACTACTATCTCTGGTGTATTCAGCTTGGTCGGGTCCAAGGCGAACTTTTAAGCGAACAAGTAGTCAATCGATTCGCCGCGGCCACCCATTGGCTTACACAAATTCAAGACGAAATTAGTGGCGGAACACCGAACTATGGGCACAACGACGGCGCATTGACGTTACCGCTAACAAATTGCGATTACGCTGATTACCGCCCTGTAGTGCAAGCCGCAAATTACCTTGTGGAAGGCAAACGCTCACTGCCAGCAGGATCGTGGGATGAAGAATTACTATGGCTGTTTGGCACCAATGCACTTCAAGCCGAAGAGAAACCTACGGTGCGAACTAATCTGTTCGCAAATGAGAGCGGTTACTACACGTTACGTTCTGCCGAAGGATTCTTATTCACACGTTGTGGCCGCCTGCAGCATCGTCCGGCCCACGCCGATTTCCAGCACGTCGATATTTGGTGGCGAGGCATCAATATCGCCTGTGATCCGGGAACATTTTCGTACAATGCACCTCCGCCGTGGCAGGACGGCGTTGCCGCTACTAGCTACCACAATGCCGTAACCATTGACGACCAATCCCAAATGGAGCGTAAAGGACGTTGGATTTGGTTACCATGGGCGACAGGGCGCATGGTTGATTCTCGTTTGTCTGATAACAGCCAAGAAATGGGTTGGCTGGAAACATCTCACGATGGCTACTGTCGTCTTGCAGATCCGGTTGAAGTTCGCCGCGCGATTGTCAAATTGCCGGCTGATGCTTTCTATGAACAAAGCGAAGAACGACTCGTGTTGCACACGAAGCAGGGTGATTATCACTTAAATTGGGCATGCACTGTACCTTCCTCGTTTGAAATTGTTCAAGCCGATTCGTATAGCCCTCGCGGCTGGCGATCGCCTTACTATCAGCATCGATTGCCAGCGATATCCCTTGCCATAACCGCTGAAGCTGCTGAGCTAACATTCGCCACGATACTTGGTCCCAAACCATGCACTTTGAGAATCGATTCCCAAATCGTCCGCGTCGATGCAACACGTTGGTCAATTCAAGCTCAGCTCTCATTGAATACACAAAATCCAATGTTGGCAGATGTGGTCATTTCTGAAATAGCAACCGTTGAAGTTTAAATTACTGCTTATGCACATATTGCTCATCCATCAAGCTTTTGCGTCACCAGGACAACCCGGCGGAACTCGACATGCCGAGTTGCTGGCTCGTGCCATTGGAGCGGGCCACCAAGTCACCGTGGTCGCAAGTGACGTGATTTACCAAACTGGTCAGCCTTTATACAAAGACCGCAAACTGATTCGCGAAGAGAACGTAGGTGGAATGCGTATTTTACGGGCCTACACCTATTCGTCTTTGCACCGAAGTTTTTCTGGGCGGGTGCTGGCATTCATTAGTTTCGTGTTTACCTCCTTTGTAGCTGCTTGGCGAGCAGGTAAGGTGGATTTAGTCATAGGCAGTTCCCCGCCGCTTTTACAACCCCTTTCGGCGTGGGCAATTGCGCTGCTCCGGCGGCGGCCGTTTTTATTGGAAATCCGCGATTTATGGCCTGAGTTTGCTATCGATATGGGTGCATTAAAGAACCCTTTTTTGATTCGGCTTTCCCGTTGGCTCGAGGGGTTTCTTTATCGTCGTGCCTCTCACCTTTTGGTGAATTCTCCTGCTTATCGCGATTATTTGATTGACAAAGGCGTTTCAGCAGCGAAGATAAGTTTCATCGCCAGTGCGGCTGATATTGGCCTTTACAATCCAGCTGCGGATGGCAAAAAGTTCCGCGAAGAGGTCGGTTTAAACGGTCAATTCGTGGTGACCTACGCGGGGACGATGGGGCCGTCCCACAGTTTGGATACGGCACTGGATGCTGCATCGCTCGTTCAGGATGATCCGGGCATACATTTCCTGTTCGTCGGCGATGGCAAGGAACGAGGAAAATTGGAGGCAAAAGCCAAATCGCAAGGTTTGCGTAATGTAACGTTCGCCGGCACTCGTCCAAAAGATCGAATTCCGGAAGTGTTAGCAGCGTCCGATGCGTGTTTGGCAATCTTGTTGAACATCCCGATGTTTCGCACAACGTACCCCAATAAAGTGTTTGACTATATGGCTGCTGGCCGGCCTACCGTATTAGCCATTGATGGAGTGATTCGCGACGTTGTCGAAACTGCAGGAGGAGGTGTTTTTGTTTCGCCCGGCGATGCCCAAAAGCTCGCGGAGGCAGTTCGTTGGTTAAAGAAAAATCGAGAGCAGGCAACCATCATGGGGCGTGCAGCACGACGGTATGTCGAACGCAATTTCCACCCTGAAACGCAGGCACGAAAGTTTATCGCACTAGCCCATTTGATGGTGGATGGTAATGGAAACAAAGTTAGCGATTCTGATGTTGCATCGATGAACGACATGGAAGCAACAATGGCTTCTATGAATAACTAAGGTATTTTCTCATCTCTGAACGACGTCTAAAACTCTTTTCGATTGACAACCAAGACAAATGACGAACATAGATCAGACATTTTACGGCCGCTATGGTAAGCGTCTATTTGATTTGACTCTCTGCATTATCGCAGCGATTTTATTAATTCCGGTAATTGGAGTTGTCGCTTTAATCGTTCGAATTGGCCTAGGTCGCGGAGTGTTGTACAAGCAAACTCGCCCTGGTCTGCACGGCAAACCATTTGTCCTGTACAAGTTTCGCACCATGGTTGATATCTACGATGAAAAAGGCCATCTCCTACCCGACAAAGAGCGGCTCACATGGCTGGGCTATTGGTTGCGCCGCCTCAGTCTTGATGAACTGCCACAACTCTGGAATGTCGTGAAAGGAGAGGCAAGTTTAATAGGTCCTCGCCCTCAACTGTTGAAGTACGTGCAACGTTGCACGCCAGAGCAGATGCGACGTCATGATGTGAAGCCGGGTGTGACAGGCTGGGCACAGGTTAACGGCCGAAATTCCATCACTTGGGAAGAACGATTTAAATTGGATGTTTGGTACGTCGACAACATTAGTTTCCTGTTGGACTTGCAAATTTTATTTCGGACGATTTGGACTGTATTTTCCCAATCGGGAATCAGCGCACATGGGCATGCAACGATGCCGGAGTTTTTAGGCACACACGCACATTTAGCTACGGCTGCCGCGGGAGTGAATGGCAGCTTAACGTTGCCGGCAGAAGAAATTCTTGATGAGGCCGAGGAAGAAAACTGGTCTGAATCAAAGGAAATTCCAGCTCATGATCACCGTGAGTTGGTAACAGCCAGTAGTGATTTAGATAGTACAAATGAGCTTTCAGAACCTTACGAGCTAATGGCGACTTACGATTCCTCAAGAAACGCTGTACTTTCTGCTGCGCGAGTCGATCATGCTGAGGCTGGGCTGGTGCACGGTACGAAACTTGACCGCCACACAAAAAATGGGCATACGAATGGTCATGCTCGAAATGGTCATTATGTCCATGTCGTCAATGGTGTGGAAACTGAGCTATCAACAGTTCCCGCAATCCATGACTCATCTCCGTCTCGAAAGCCACGCTAATTTAGTTTCCTGAGAATCGCTGCCTGAAAACTTTTAGCCGTATTCGTTCAATGAATGATTGACGAATGTGGTTGTGATGATCGACTATGGCTCAGCTTGCTCAACTGCGGAAAACTATTGAGCAGGCAATCCAGGATGTTTTGGCCGCCTCCGGCCGAACTCCTAAACCGCTGCACGGTTCCGATGCTCTCTTTGCCGATATTGGGCTTGATTCACTCGATCTTGCTCAAATCGTGGTATTATTAGAACAGCGGCTAGAAGTTGATCCATTTCGGGTCAGCGGCCAAGCGGTTCGCACGCTCGACGATTTAGAGCAGGCGTACTATCGGTTGCTGGAGCGGTCGGCATGATCTTTGCAAAACTGCAATCGCTGGCTGATCAACAGCCCCTTGCATCAGCGGTTGTATTAGATAACCAGTCCTATTCTTATCCCAAACTGGTTGCTCGCATTCTGAAGTTAGTAGCTACACATGAGGGCTGCGGTGGTCAGCGAATTGGCGTTTGGATTTCCAACCCTGCTAAATTGATTGCATCGCTCGGGGCATTAAACATCTTAGGTGCCGAAACAATATTATTCTCTGCAGTTCGTCGCTCGATTTTGTTATTATTTTCCACTGGCCGTTAAATTAGTCTTTTTGTTTTTAACGTATTCTCTATGCACGATCTTATTGTTGTTGGCGCAGGTGGTTTCGGTCGTGAAATTAGGGAGTTGGTGCCAGATTGCTATACCTCGGGATCGGTGCGCATCAAAGGATTTTTATCTGGCAATCCTCATGATTTGGATCACTATCCAATGCTCGAGCCGATTTTAGGTGATCCTGAGCGTTACACGCCCGCCGAAAACGATCGTTTTCTCTTGGCAATCGGTGATGTAATCCATCGCAAAAGAATTACCCTATCGCTCAAATCGCGGGGAGCAACGTTTATTTCGCTAATTCACCCAACTGCCGTCGTTGCTAAGTCAGCACGACTTGGTGAAGGCTGTGTGCTTTATCCCCATGCGGTAGTGATGAATGCGGCTCAGCTCGGCGACTTTGTATTACTAAATCTACATGCTTCCGCTGGGCACGATACTCAAATAGGCAGGTTTTGCAACCTCTGCCCTTATGCTACGATGAACGGTTTCGCGATCCTCGAAGAAGGGGTGTTTTTAGGAACTCATTCCTGTGTACTCCCCGGTTGCCGGGTGGGAAGCGGGTCGAAGGTTAGCGCCGGTTCGGTGGCTGCCCACGATTCTAAACCTCATACGCTTATCTTTGGTGTACCGGGCAAACACCTTCCAATGATGCAGGTTTAGCCGCCCTCCCTAGCCAAATTGCGGGCGCCGATAATGTTTTGCTTCCAAGATGAAGCACTAACCTTGCATGATCAAATTCTAACAAAACATTACTATCTTGCTGGTTATACCGATTTTGTCAGATGCGCCAATTAACAATCGATCTCACCGTGATTTGATTATAATACTCTTTTGTCCCTTACGAATTGATTTGACGAGCGGCGTTCGACTTCGACAGATCTTTTCTCATTGAATTCTTCGCATACTTCACTCCCTTGTCTCGCTTGCGTTGCTTATTAATGTTTGGTACCCGCCCCGAGGGCATCAAATTAGCCCCTGTGGTTCAAGCTTGCCGCTGCGCGCATGAGGTCGAACCAATTGTTTGCTTGACGGGTCAACACCGAGAGATGCTCGACCAAGTCGTTCAGTATTTTGGTTTGCCGATTGACCGCGATTTGAAGCTGATGCAACCAAATCAAAGTTTATCCAGCTTGACGGCACGGTGTATCACAGGAATTGATCAACTTTTGGTTGATTATCAACCGCATTGCTTGGTAGCCCAGGGAGATACAACGACTGTAATGGCTGCGGCCGTAGCAGCGTTTTATCGGCGGGTTCCATTTGTGCATGTTGAAGCAGGCCTGCGAACCGGTAATCTGCAAGCTCCTTGGCCCGAAGAATTTAATCGGCGCGTGGCCAGTGTAGTGACAACATTGCATTGCGCGCCAACACAACGGGCGGCAGATCATTTGTTGCGAGAGGGTACCGCCCCGAACACAGTACACGTTACGGGCAATACTGTTGTGGATGCGTTGTTGTGGACCATCGAACAAGAGCGCGCAAATTCAGCTCGTTGGCAAGACAAGTATA
>CAZIGP010000294.1:0-6022 GCA_964538425.1 uncultured Pirellulales bacterium
AGCATCCGCCTTCGAACGAACGCATAGCCGCTAATAGCGAAATTATTCGTCGCCAGAGCGAACCATTTCGCCAACTGGTCGATCAGATCGGCACCGTGATTGTCGGTCAGCAGCAACTCCTTCATCGCATGCTGGTGGCGATGCTAAGTGACGGGCATCTCTTGATCGAAGGCGTACCGGGCTTGGCCAAGACGACCGCCGTGGCTTGCCTTTCTCGCGGTATTTCAACGGGCTTCCAGCGATTGCAATTCACGCCCGACCTATTGCCAGCCGACCTGATCGGCACCTTGATGTACATGCCGCAAGAACAAAAATTTGTGGTTCGCAAAGGCCCACTCTTTTCGAATTTGATTTTGGCAGACGAAATCAATCGTGCTCCAGCCAAAGTGCAAAGTGCCTTGCTAGAAGCCATGCAAGAGCGACAAGTTACGATCGGTACCGAGACATTCAAGCTCGACGATCCATTCCTTGTAATGGCAACGCAAAACCCCATCGAACAAGAAGGAACCTATCCGTTGCCGGAAGCCCAGGTCGATCGTTTCATGTTAAAAGTGATCGTCGGCTATCCAAGTCGCGATGAAGAACGTTTGATTCTTGATCGCATGGCTCGTACCAAACCTGAAATCAATATCCAACCGGTCCTGAAGCCAGCTGACATCCGAGCCGCCCGACAGTCGATCGACGAGATTTACGTTGATGATAAGGTCAAGGATTATATCGTCGATCTGATCTTTGCCACTCGTGAGCCACAAAAATATAAAGTGCCGGTGAATGAGTTGATTTTATACGGGGCTTCGCCTCGTGCTACGATCAACCTCACATTGGCAGCCAAAGCCAATGCATTCTTGCAAGGCCGCGGCTATGTCGTGCCACAAGACGTCAAAGATATGGCACTCGACGTGCTCCGCCATCGCATTGTAGTTACCTACGAAGCCGAGGCTGAGAACAAGACCTCAGAGCATGTGGTGCGAACCATCCTCGAGCATGTGCCGGTTCCGTAGCGTTCTCCTTGAAGCGGAAGGTCCGGCTTGATGCGTTTTCTCCTCCCGCGTCAAGCCGGCCACTGCTTCGAACAATGTTGTTCACGAGGGTGCTGCTGGTGGCGTGCCAGCAGTGAACCGCACAATCGCAAGCTTACTCTGATCTCCAGATACGAAGACACCTAGACACTCCATTTTCCATGATCCCTAAGGAAATCATCAAAAAGATCCGTCGCATCGAGATTCGCACGACACATATTGTCGACGAAATGCTCAGCGGCCAATATCGTTCGGCGTTTAAAGGCCGCGGCATGGAGTTCGAAGAAGTCCGGCCGTATCAACACGGCGATGACGTGCGAACCATTGATTGGAACGTTACCGCCCGAGCTGGTGAGCCGTACATCAAGTTATTTCGCGAAGAGCGTGAATTGACGGTTTTCTTGCTTGTTGATATTAGCCGCTCGCAAGATATCGGCACCCAATCTCAATTAAAGCGAGAGCTTGTCGCAGAAATGGCTGCGACATTGGCATTCTCGGCTATCAAGAGCAATGACAAAGTTGGTCTCTTGCTGTTCACCGACGAAGTAGAAAAATTTGTCCCACCAGGAAAACGCTCTCGTCACGTGCTGCGAGTCATTCGTGAACTGTTATATTGCGAACCTGTGGGCCAGGGCACGAATATTGCCAAGGCTTTGGAGCATTTGAACAAAACGGTCAAACGCCGTTCCGTAGTATTTTTAATCAGCGACTTTCAAGATCGTGGTTACGAAAAAGCCCTACGAGTTGCCCGCAAGCGGCACGATGTGATTCCGATCGTTATTGGCGATCAGCGTGAGTTCGAATTGCCAAACGTTGGTTTGATTGAACTACGCGATGCCGAGACCGGCGAGATCGTGGTGGTTGATACCGCCAGCGCCAAGCACCGCAAAGAATTTGCCAAGTTGGCTAGTGAAAATGGCGAACAGCGTGATCGATTATTTACCAAGCTAAAAATGGATCCCGTGAATCTTCGTACCGGTGGCGATTTTATCGAGCCGATCCGCAAGTTATTTCATAAACGAGGAGCGAAGCGAGCACGATGAACCAACGCATGAACAATCGCTGCTGGTGCGTATTTTGCTGGCTGGCTGCCGGATTAGTGCTGAGCTTGCTAGCAACCATTCCATCGCAGGTCGATGCTGCCGAATCTTCCGCGGGTAGCGAAAATTCTAAAATCGAAAGGTCCGTCGAGAAGGACGGCGTACGACTAACGATGCAGCTCGATCGCGACAAGTCGAATGTGGCCGATCCGATCGGATTGGAACTTCGCATCGAAGCGCCCGAGGGCATCAAAATCACCGCACCAAATTTACCTGCCGAAATAGGCAACTTGCATGTGCGACAAACTTCGAATCAAGCCGATGTTCCTGCAGGCAAATTGCGGGTTTGGACTCAGAAATACGAAATGGAGAGCTTTGTAGCTGGTACTGCCGAACTTCCAGTAATCAAGATGGCTTATCAGTCATCAAGCGGAAATCCGCAGGATCAACAGCTTGAATTACCAGCCGTACCACTGTCGATCAATTCGCTCATTGCGACGGATGCCGATCCTGCGCAATTTCGCGATATTAAAGGAACCGTTGAACTTCCCGCGCCTTATAGTTTTCCAGCTTGGGGCTATGTTGCCGCAAGCATTGTGGCTTTGATTGCCACAGCCGCATTTCTACGCCTCTGGTGGCATCGCAAACCGCTCACTACCGACCAATGGGCAATTGCTGAACTCAACCGTATTAACGTGCCGCTGATGGTCGAGCAAGACCGCGTCCAAGAACTGTACTTTTTGGTCACCGGAATTGTGCGAACTTACATCGAGCGACGTTTCGGGGTTCATGCTCCGAAGAAGACCACCACCGAGTTTTTGAGCGAAGCCCAGCATCACCCGTTTTTGGCCGGCAAGCATCAGGAATCGCTCGGCGAGTTTTTGGAAGCTGCTGACCGTGTGAAGTTTGCCCGCTGGAGTCCCGATAGTGCGCAAATCGAAGCGACTGTTGCCGGCGCCAGGTGGTTTGTCGAAACAACTGCCCAATCATCTGATACTAACCCGATGCGCAAGCAAGGGGTAAAGCAAAACAAATCTCAAACTCCCGTCGCTAGCGCGTTGGGATAGTATGATCGAGGTGTTTTCGTGACTTTTGAATATCCGTCTATTTGGTTTCTCTCGCTTTTGGTTGTGTTGCCATTCATGGCATGGCGAATGTTCGCCAAGCGCACGCGAGCAGCAATCAATTTCAGCTCGACACAAACGGCCAAGCAACTATCGCCAACTTGGCGAATGCGATTGTGGTGGCTTTTGCCTCTATTGCGACTCGTCGCTTTGACCGTGTTGATTGTCGCGCTGGCTCGGCCGCAATTCGGGCGCACACAAACCTCGGTCGATTCGGAAGGCATTGCCATTCAAATGGTGGTCGATCGCTCAGGCAGCATGCGAGCGATGGATTTCAAACTCGACGGCGAACCGGTTGATCGATTGACCGCCCTTAAAAAAGTCGCTGGTGATTTTGTGCAAGGCGGCGACGGTTTGCTTGGCCGCAGTAGCGACTTAGTGGGTTTGATCACCTTTGCTCGCTTTGCCGATGCCGCCAGCCCACTCACCCTCGACCATTCGTTTACCATTGGAAAACTTCAAGACACCGAAATCGTCTATGAAGAACGTGAAGATGGCACTGCAATTGGCGATGGTCTTGGTTTAGCCATCGAACGCCTGAAAGCACTCGACGAAAGCCGTAAATCGGAAAAACAGGCAGCGGTGAAAAGCAAAATTATCGTGCTGCTAACCGACGGCGAAAACAACGCCGGTGACATGGACCCACAAGCTGCTGCAACGCTAGCCGAAACGCTGGGCATTCGCATTTATACCATCGGCGTTGGCACTCGTGGCCAGGCACCAGTTCCCGTAGTCGATCCGTTCACGGGACGGCAAATGATTCGTTACGTGCAAGTGAGCATCGATGAAGAATCGCTCACCAAAATTGCCGAAGGCACGGGCGGCAAATACTTCCGAGCGACCGACACCGACTCGCTGAAAAAGATTTATGAAGCGATCGACCAGCTTGAAAAAAGCCGTGTCGAAGAAAAACGTTTTACCGATTATCGAGAGCTGGCCATTCAACCAGCCCGCGAAAGCGGCACGTCGTTTCCACCGCTGGTATTGTTTTCGTTCGGCCTGTTAGCTTCCGAATGTTTGTTGGCAGCAAGTGTGTTCCGAGGAATTCCGTAAACATGTAGCCGAATTCGTAAGAATTCCGACTAAGCCTATTTTTCATGCAATTGATTGAATTCTCACGAATTCAGTCACAATAAAACAATGTCCGAATTCATTATCAATAATCCATTATATGTCCACCTGTTGTGGATCGTCGCAATCGTTGCGGTGGTGATGGCTGTAGCCATCGTTTATCGCCGCCGGGCACTGGCTCGCTTTGCGACCACTAACTTGCATCGCGTGTTGGCTCCGCAGTTAAGTTCAAGCCGCCGTTGGGTGAAGACATTGCTGTTGGCAGGGGCACTGGCAGCAATGACGGCGGCCTTGATTGACATTCGTTGGGGCCGTACGTGGCGCGAAGTACCACAGCGCGGCGTCGATGTTATGTTTGTGCTCGATGTATCGCATTCCATGCTAGCCCAAGATGCAACGCCGAACCGGCTCGAGCGTGCTAAACAATACATCCTTGACATTGTTCGAGAAATGCAAGGAGATCGTGTCGGGCTCGTCACTTTTGCCGGAGATACAGCGCAAAAATCTCCGCTCACCAGCAACTATCGAGAGTTTCAATTGATGCTCGACGAAGTTGGCCCTCACAGCGTATCGCGAGGTGGTTCAGATCTAGGTCGAGCAATTGAAATGGCTGCCCGCGGATTCATCGATAAAAGCGCGAATCACAAAGCGATCGTCGTCCTCTCCGACGGCGAAGACCAAGATTCCAAACCAGTCGAAGTCGCAAAGTCGCTCTACGAGAAACGTGGCATTCGTATCTTTACGGTTGGCTTAGGGGATGAAACTAAAGGAGCACGCATTCCAATGCGCGATGCTGAAGGCCGCCAAGCTTGGCTGCAGTATGAAGGCCAGGACGTATGGACCAAAATGAATGGCAATGTGCTACAAGAAGTCGCGATGGCCGCAAATGGCGCGTATGTGCCCGCGGGAACAAAGCATGTTTCGATGGACAAAGTTTACAAACAACACATTGCTTCGATTGAGCAACAACAGTACGAGCAAGCCCGTGTGAATACTTATATTCCTCGCTACCAATGGTTCGTTGGCTTGGCTTTGCTGCTAGCAGGATCGGAAGTGCTCTTGCGCGATATGCGAAAAGTGCGTATGCCGAAATCTGTCCCTGTCAATTTCGCCGTGCTATTAACCATGGTGGCTTTGGGAGCCGCGCCGTCTTCCAGTTACGCAGCGGTTGCGTCTTCATCACCTTCTCCCCTTAGGGAAGGGCAAAAAGAAGTTGCGCCAATTTCCGAGAAACAGGCTCACTCCAGCTCTCTGCCAGCTCTCCCCAAGGCAGAAGGAGTTGAATCAGCGGGAAATTCCGAGCCAAGCACTGCGCCATCCGCTGAATCAACTTACAACCAAGCGGTCGAACTTTATCGTGGCGGCAAAACCGACGAAGCTGCCTCGCTTTGGTCCGAAGTTGCCCAATCAGGCAAGCCAGAACTAGAAGCCAAGGCCAAGTTCAATCTCGGCAACTGTTCTTATTCTGCCGCTACCAAATTGCGTGAACAGCAGCCAGAGCAGGCAATTCAACAACTCGACACGGCAATCGCTCACTACCGCGATTCGCTCAAGCTCAATCGCACCGATAAGGATGCTCGTGTCAATATCGAACTGGCTGCGAAATTCGGGGATCAAATCCACCGAGAAGAAGAACAAAAGAAACAACAGCAAAAACAAGATCAGCAAAACCAGCAAGATCAACAGCAGAAGCAAGACCAAGAGCAAAACCAGCAGCAGGATCAACAAAAGCAGGATCAACAAAAATCCGGTGATCAGCAGAAGGAAC
>CAZIGP010000295.1:0-1442 GCA_964538425.1 uncultured Pirellulales bacterium
CTGGCTGATGCCGTTTTGACCCGCAGTGGCATCGAGCACAAGCAGCACTTCATGCGGCGCTTCAGGGATTTGTTTACCGATTACGCGGTAGATTTTGGTTAACTCCGCCATCAAATTCTGCTGCGTTTGCAGCCGGCCGGCGGTATCGACGATGCATACGTCTGCGCTGGTGTCGATGGCCTGTTTTACTGCAGAAAATGCGACGCTCGCTGGATCACTTCCAGGCGGCCCTTTGACAATGCCTGCCCCTAGACGGCCTGCCCAAATGCCGAGCTGCTCAACGGCCGCGGCGCGAAAGGTATCGCCGGCGCCGAGCACTACTTTTTTGCCTTGTTTACGAAACATTTGCGTGAGCTTGGCAATGCTCGTGGTTTTGCCAGAACCATTGACGCCACAAACCATGATGACGGTGGGGCCGCTGCCCGCCATGTTTAATGGCGCCTCATCCTGGGCCATCAGTTCTTTCAGTTTGTCTTTGACGACGCGTAGCGCGTCTTGCATGTGGATGATGCGTGCTCGAAACTGTTTGCCGATTTCTTCCTTGACTTGATTGGCAGCTTGGGGCCCCATATCGGTGCGCACCAAGCTGCGGCTAAGTTGTTCGAGGAATTCGTCGTCGACCAACCGACCTTCGCTTTTAAACAAGTCGCGAACATCGGTTTTGAGCAATTGAGTGGTTTTGCTCAAACCTTGTTTCAAACGGGCAAAAAAACCACGTTTGGGTTGTTCATCCATCCTTATTTCTGGATTGGGATCGGATGGGGCGTTCTGTTCCTCGACTGCCTTTTTTGATGGCGGCGTTTCGGCAGAAGATTTTTTGAAGCGGTCGAAAAATGCCATATTTTAAGTAACAATCTATTGTTTTGAGTCCGAAATAGAAAAAGCCCAGGGGAGTAAAATCCCTGGGCTTGGATTATCGCAAAGGAGCCGCTACAGAGGAAGGCTTAAGCGTCTTTACGATGGCCTTCGAGGAATTTATCCAGGATGCCATTCACAAACTGTGCGCTATGCGCCGTACCGAACCGCTTCGCGAGTTCGACGGCTTCGTTGATAGCCACAGCGCCTGGCGTCTGAGCGTAAAGGATTTCGTACGCTCCCATCCGCAATAAATTGCGATCGGTGGCAGCCATGCGTTCCAAGCTCCAATTATCGGCGGTTTTAATCAGCAGTTCATCCAGCTCGTTGCGATTACGACGCACGCCATCGACCAGCGATCGAGCAAACTGGATTAGTTCTGCATCTTCGCGCAGGCGGGAGCGTAAAAAGGGAGTGTGATCGACGGGCTCGGCGCCTGAATTCAGGTCATCTTGATAGAGGACTTGCAAGACGACTTCGCGGGCTTTGGAACGTTTGGCCATAGGAAACGCTGAATTATGAACGATAAATCTGTGAACGAAAATTAAGGCAAGCGCTAAGTGCCTATATTATTCGTTGTTTGTTCA
>CAZIGP010000295.1:1452-6022 GCA_964538425.1 uncultured Pirellulales bacterium
CCATCTCCAGCGCCGCTTCAGCACATTCTACACCTTTGTTGCTGACTTGTTTTTTGTTGCTGAGTGGCGCTTTCTTGTCTACGTCGCTTTGGGCGCGTTGGGTCGCTTGTTCGAGGCTATCGCAGGTTAACACTCCAAACAAGACCGGTATGCCATGCCGCAGGCCGGTTTCGGTAATTCCTAGGCTTACCGCTCGATTGATATGCTGATCGTGGGTGGTTTCCCCCCGAATGACCGCTCCCAGGCAGAGCACCGCCGCGTATTGTCCGGTGCCGGCCATTTGATCGGCCACGAGTGGAATTTCGAATGCTCCCGGCACCCAAGCTACGTCAATAAGATCGTCAGCCACGCCGTGCTTCTGAAGTGTTGCCAGAGCACCGTCGAGAAGATTTTTGGTAATCGCTTCGTTCCATCGTGATACCACCACGGCGAATCGTTCGCCCGCGACTGAGTGAGATCCTTGAAAAACGTTTGGCATCAGCTCTACATCTGAACGGTTGAAGGGATAGGCAGGTGAAGGGGGTGATTTGAAGTTAAACCGGACAACGATCTGCATGGATTTTGCGATACAATCCGCTGATCGTTCATTATCGTTGCGTCTGTGCGTGTGTGCGATTCAAATCGGCGTCACCCACGTGGAGCACGCTGTTGTGAAATTCTAGCGTCCGCTGGAGATTACCGGGATCGGGTTTCCAATTTTTTCCATTAATCGCAAACTTGTACTCGTACCGACCGGGGGATAGCGTTTGGGTCAGCGTGTAAAAGCCGTTAGCGTTAGGGCCGTCCATTTTTAGTTCGTCGGGAACCCACTTATTGAATTCACCTACCAGATATACTGCCTCAACGGGCGACATTGGCTTGTAGCGAAAGGTCACATCATAACGGCCATCATCCAGTAATTTCTGCTGGGGGGGGCCAAAGGTCAAATCTTGATCGATCAAACTAGTCGCGAACGAACCCACAAGCATTTCTTCCCAGGTTTGATCGCCCCAAGAGACGGTTTGGCTTGGATCTGGGTTCGCTTTGTTGTCGGCCGAATTATCGAAATGGGCCTCACAAACCAGTTCAGTTCCCTGCGGGAGGACTTTAGGTGGTTGCAATAAGTAGATGTTTTGCCAGTTGAAATCGTACTTGGGCACGTCGAGCAGGATTTCCTTGCGCTGATCAGGATAAATGGCGGTGTATCGGAACGACTTGCCGCGCACATGCATGTGCGGTGTTAGCGAGAGCAGCAACACGTCTTCCTGAAATCGATGTTTGGCTTCGACCGGATGGTCGGCCGCGCCGGGCGGAATTTGAAATTTCCGTCCAACTGCTGCCCCGAGCTTAATTTCTTTTTGCACTTTTTTCGGATCGGCAAAGACAATGCCCGCTTCGCTTTGATCGACTTGCTCGGAACCATTCGGCGTGTAGTGCATTTGAAACACGAGTTTCGAACCGGCGGGGATGCGGCGGGCCAACTGATCGGGCCCCATGGTGGCTGGCATTCCTGGGGCGAACGAGCAAATGGAGTGGTTTAATGCATCCAGTCCGCGAGGTTTGTCGGTTCCGGGCGCGACCCAAAACAAAATCATATGATGGACCACGGCAGGATTACCTGGCCGTGCATCAGCGCCTTTCACCCAGACGTCTTCTTTAAAACCTGGATCGACGACGAAATACTGATAGGGCACCACGCCTTTCGCTGGCACGGTGAACGATTTGGGCATGCGCACCACCAAATCGGGCTGGGGGATTCGCCAACCTTCCTCAAATTTTGGCGGTGGTGGCAATTCGTTTTGGTCGCCCTGCGGCATGTCATTCTTGACCCAGTCGTACACGAGTTGCTTATCAAAATCCGACATGCGTATGTCGTTCGAGAATTTGCCATACTGAGGATTGGCATGCCATGGCGGCATTCTTTGATCTTTGATCACTTCGCAAATGGTTTCACCCCAACCGGTAACGTCGTCGTAAGATGTGAGTGTGAATGGCGCGATTTGCCCTGGACGATGGCATTCTACGCAGTGCTTGTTGAAAACCGCTGCGATATGTTTGGTGTAGGTAATGTCGCCAGTCGGCTCTTGGCGATTGATTCGGCCAATATGACAACCGACAGCAGGCACTTTCGATTGTGAGATAGGCTCGCCAGTTAACAATTGGTCGATCGCATTAACTAGATATTCCGAATTGACTTTTGGTCGCGAGTAGCCAACGCCGTATTGGTCGTCGATCGCGCCCCAGTAGCAAACCGTACCCGATTGGTCGAGCAAAAAAGCTTCCGGTGTGCGCTGGGCTTCAAATTGATCAGCTACTTTATTGCCAGGATCTTTCAACAGTGGAAATTCAATTTTGTGAGCGCGTGCATAATGTGCCAAATCGGCGAGCGAATCTTGCTGATTGGAATTGATGCCGACGAATTGCACGTCTTTGCCGCGGTAATGTTCGTCCAATTCGGCCAACCGACGGCCATAAAGCTTCGCCAGCGGACATTCCGTTCCTAGAAAGACGACCACCAGGGCCTTCTTGTCTTTCCATTCGCTTAATGAATGGACGCTACCAAGATAATCGTGCAACTGAAAATCGGCGATTTGCCGACCCACAGGGGAATTGGTTTCGGCAGCGATTGCTTCGATTGCCAGCAGTACAAGTAATGCAGAGAGAATTGTTTTAAAGCACATCTTCTTGTTCCGGGAAGGGATTGGGTTAAATCTAGCCGTTTCTTAGTAGCGGCATCGGCTTACCCAAACGTCCTGTGGGAAGTTCCAGCTTAGCCGATCAAGCCACGAAAAGCACGGTTGAATTGCCGTTTCGTATTACCCATTACCCAAACAATTTGGTTGGAGTTTCTTCGAATTTGGGTTTATTTGGCAAACGGCAGAAGAGAGCTATTCGAGCAGTGTGTGCCGTGCGCTATGGAAACAGGCGATGGTCAGTCGGCTGTCCCGTAAAAACGTCAACCGACGGTGTGCATTGCGGAAAATCTACAATTGCAGGACGTGATTTTTCAAACATGCGCTGGATGCTTGCCATTAATTGTTTAGCATCGATCGGCTTTGCTACATAATCATCGAATCCAGCCCGCAAACAACGTTCACGGTCACCTTTCATCGCATTCGCGGTCAAAGCAATCACTGGTAAATGTTTATCCTCTTTTGCCTCACGATTGCGGATAGCAGCAATTGCTTCAAAACCATCCATCAATGGCATGTGAATATCCATTAAAACCAAATCGAATGATTCTTTTTCTAGGATATCCAACGCTTCTTGACCGTTATGGGCAATTTTGACGGCATGTCCACGCTTTTCCAAAAGCCTCATTGCCAGACGCTGGTTTACTAGATCGTCTTCGGTCAACAAAATGCGCAACGACTGAGTGACCGTTTCTCTTGGCAAGGAAGATTTTTTAGAAGCCTGCGCAACGGTCGCCAGTTTCGCAGTGGGGACCTGCTTGAGGAGTGCTGTAAAATGTACGGTGGTGCCTTGGCCTGGTTCGCTTTCGATCCATATTTGGCCCCCCATGAGTTCGACCAATCGCTTACAAATTGTCAAGCCGAGCCCTGTTCCACCAAACTTTCGGCTAGTAGTCCCATCAGCTTGCCTAAAGGCCTCAAACACCAAATGCTGTTTTTCAAGAGGGATGCCGATTCCTGTGTCATGAATGGAAACCTGCAACATTAATTCATGAGCTCGGTCTGCTAACGACGTTGGCGCCAAATTTACCTCGACTGCAATTTCTCCTTGAGATGTAAATTTGATTGCGTTGCCGGTAAGGTTCACGAGAACTTGTTGCAATCGGCCAGAATCACCGCGAAATAGGTCTGGTACCTCGGGATTTATGTGTTGAACAAACTTCAAGCCTTTAGCTTGGGCACGAATAGCCAGAGTTTTTAGAGCATCGACGAGGGTATCGCGCAATTTAAAAGTGGTGATATTTAGTTCGAGTTTACCCGCCTCAATTTTGGAGAAATCGAGAATTTCATTGATGATGATCAAAAGAGAATCTGCAGAGTTTTTTACTGCGTCCAGATATTCATGTTGCTCTGGATTGAGATTGGTATTAAGTGCTAACTCCGTCATACCAAGAATACCATTCATCGGAGTGCGAATCTCGTGGCTCATATTTGCAAGAAATTCGCTCTTCAAACGGTTTGCAGCCTCGGCGGTTTCTTTGGCTTCTTGTAATTCACTTTGAGTACGCATCCGTAAGATTCCCAACGCAACGCTGTCGGCAACGGCTGCCAAAGCCTCCAAAGTGGCTGGCCCGAGCGGATGACGAGCAAACATGGCCATCACGCCTACCAGTCGATCCTCGACAATCAGTGGATGCCCTGCAAATGCCACCATGCCTTCCTGTTTGGCCCATTGCTGATTACCGACACGAAGATCGCCCACAACGGAGTTGGTAAGGTGAGGTTTACGTTCTTCAGCAATCAGCCCAATTTTGAACTTACCGACGGGCACTCGGCCGTGTGGACCATTTAAATGGGTGTACATTCCGGCGCTGGATTGCAATTCCAGCACGTTTTCGGCCTTATTCAATGTCCAAACCCGGGCAAATGCTGCATCGAGATTTCTGACCATCGCTTCA
>CAZIGP010000296.1:0-6002 GCA_964538425.1 uncultured Pirellulales bacterium
GTCCATTCCTTCAATGGTAGGAATTCGGGCTACGGCTCCGGTAGCGATCACGACTACATCGGGAGATTCCTCAAGAATAAGATCAATTATCGCCTCACAACCAAGACGAATTTCCACGCCTAACTTTTTGCATTGCAAACTCGACCAGCGCGTCGCGCCGTCGAAGTCTTGCCGACCGGGTGCTCGATTGGCAATCAGCGTTTGACCTCCCAGGCGATCGGCCTTTTCCAAGAGTAGCACTCGATGTCCGCGGAGTGCAGCCAATCGCGCCGCTTCCAAGCCAGCCGGCCCGCCCCCAACCACGACAATCTTCTTTTTTGTGGCGCTTGGTTCGGTCTTGGACCATTGCAATTCACGACCAATGACGGGATTTTGCACACAGGTTACGCCACGTCCCGTGTAAATGCGATCAATGCAACCTTCGTTGTAACCCATACACTGGCGGATATCATCCAGCGCATTGGCTTTGGCCTTATTTGGAAAATGTGGGTCGGCGATTAAGGAGCGGTTCATGATACACAAGTCCGCGGCGCCCTCGGCAATCAAACGATCGGCTTGAATCGGATCGACCACACGCCCGGTGATCATGACGGGCACGTTCACCACTTTGCGAATGCTAGCCGACAAATGCGCATAAACACCGAGCTTGAACGACATATTCGGCACGGCCGCGGACTCGCCCACAAAAGTTTCAGCCGAGCCACCGATGATGTTAAAGTAGTCGAGCAGCTTAAGAGCATCCAGGCGACCGCAGATTTCCTGCATTTGCGCGTTATCGAGACCATTCTCCAGAAAATCATCTCCAGTAACCCGAATACCGACAATAAAATCCTTGCCGACACGCTCGCGCACCGCTTCAATCACGCGAATTCCGAACCGCAAGCGATTATCCAAATCACCGCCATATTCGTCGGTTCGCTGATTGACGTTTTTGGTCCAGAATTGATCGATCAAATGACAATGGCTGGCCATGATCTCACAGCCATCGAAGCCGCCGGCCTTGAGTCTGTCCGCCGCGGCAACGAAGGCTTGCACGAATTCATCGATGGTCGCTTTGTCCATCGGATGCGGATTTTCGCGGTGGTTTGGCTCGCGGACGTCGCTAGGACCATACATTCGGTTCCAAAGGTCGATGCTGCGGCCCCGTCGTCCTCGGTGTGTGATTTGGCAAACCACCGGCACATCATAGCGGTGCATGGTGGAGCTGAATTCCTGCAGATAAGGAATGACTCGATCGTCAAACACCTCGACTCCATTCCAGTCGCGGGCTGTGCTACTCGGGTGAACGCTTGCCGAACCGAAACACATCATGAATCCGACGCCACCAATCGCTTTTTCTTCGTAATAACGGCGTTCGCGCTCGCCGGGCATGCCGTCTTCTGCCAATGCATCGGCATGAGCACTACAACAAATGCGATTCTTGACTGTGCGATGTCCAATTTGAATGGGCGTGAAAAGATATTCGAAATCAGGCATGGTTCTTGAGATCTTGTTAGTCGCTGTAAGATGATCGGTTGAAAAAGAATCCAAGTTAATGCAGTCGACGAGGTCGACGCACATAGCGTTGCGCGGGTTGCCCCGCAACTTGAGGGCATCGCCCTGATCGCATCTGGGTTGGCAAGTCCCACGAGGACGTCATAGCCCTCCGCGGCCGACGAGCAATTTGTGGGCGAGAAGATTGAGAATTTCTCGGCCCGCGCGCTCCGCGAGAAGAAATCAGGGTATTGTGCGAAGCCGTACGTCCTTTTTCTGGTGACAAGGATCGCTGAGTTTTTTTCTCCTGCTCGGGTTCAGCAAGTGTCACGTTTGATCCCGAAGGCAAAAATCCATGGTGAGCCAAATATCTGAGCAAATGACGAGCACAAGTTGCTGCATCGGCGACAATCACTCGATCGTTGGTTTGGCTTGTCACCGCAGTTGTCATTCCAAAGGCTGCACTCATGCGATCTTCCGCCTGTCCGTTCCATGTGTGTGAAACTTTCCCGGATTTCGGGCGCGGGCGAATATTTTCCCAATGGACGGCGCGGTGGCTTGATACAGCATCCCTGCAGATGCCTGCAGGGATCTTCTTGGCAGCCATTTGACGACGATAATGCGATACATAAGGTGGTCGAACCGCCTCGGCAGACGCGACTAGAACTACAGGACCTGTCAGCGTCCACTCTTCTCGATTACCTTGCCCAGCATCTTTGGTAACTTTGAGGCAGCGGCCCTCCTGATAAAAATCAAGCACCTCGAAAATCAGCGTGGCATTTCTTTGCTCGGCCAACACTCCGGCGAATTCGTCGCCGTAGTACATCAAAGCGCCATGTCCGATAAGCGCTACGCCGAAATTCAAATCCTCGGGAGTTGATAAGAATTGCATTGTTGAAATCTTGGCCGCAATTCCATATTGGAACGCCAATTGATCTCCCGGAGGGCAAAATCCCCGAGCCGATCCGGCAGATTGTTTCAACGCCAATCCAATAGCAGCGCGATCAGATCGACCAAGTTCAGGCTCAATGGCCAGTTGATTCGTTGCAAAAATGGCAATTGCTGTAGGCATCGCCTATAACCCCAAATTATCGGCCATTAATTCCGCAAGATCTTTTACTCGCGGGACACTGCCACTTGACGGCTCCTCTGACTTTGCCAATCGACTCGATTCCAGCATTGTTTTGCAAAATGGGCAGCCGGTGACCACGGTTGTAGCACCGGTAGACTGGGCTTCATCAAAGCGAATGTTTTCCACCCGCTCACGGCCGCGCACATCGAGCCACATTGATCCCCCGCCTGCCCCGCAACAAAAGGATGACCTGCCGTGGCGCGGCATTTCCACTAAATGAAGATTGGGAATGTTGGCGAGAGCATTGCGCGGTGCATTTACCCTTCCGTTGCCGCGCGCTAAATAGCAGGGGTCGTGGAATGTTACCTCTTCGCCACTCTTGGCTTGCGGCGATAATTTTCCAGTGGCCAGCAACTCGTTAAGGAAGTCGGCATGATGAATAACTTCGTACGTGATTTTTTCGGAATCGCTATGAGTCTCAACGGTGGGATATTCGTTTCGCATGGTGTTGAAACAGTGGGGACAATGCGTCAAGATCTTTTTCACTTGATGACGATGGAATGTCTTATGATTTTCCCTGGCCAGTTCTTGGAATAGCCCTTCTTCTCCCATTCGCCGAGCTGGATCGCCGGTGCAGCGTTCGGCAGCTCCTAGCACGCGGTAATTAATCTTCGCGTGATTGAGAATTTTGATCATCGCTCGCGAGACTCCGCGGCCTTCCGGGTCGAAATGCCCCGCGCAACCAATCCAATACAATAATTCCACTTTTTCTTCCGGCTGAACAACCGGCACGGTTAGATCACCAGCCCATGAGAAGCGTTCATTAGGTGATTTGCCATAGGGGTTGAATCGAGTGGCTACCGACTCGAAAACGGCTTCGGCAGTCCGCGGCACGGCCCCGCTTTCGACTCTCCCACGACGCAGATCGAGGATTTTATCGTAAATATCAATGCCCACAGGACAAACAGAATTACACGCTGAGCAAGTAGTGCAAGACCAAAGGCTGTCCTCTAAAATCCATTGTTCGAGAGGCGCTTCCGTGTCAGTATCCAGGCCTGCTCGAAGACCAAGCACAATTTCACGCGGCCGCAAGGGTTTGCCTGCAGCATTGGCGGGACAGACATCATTGCAGCGGCCACAAGTCGTACAAGCATCGGCTTGCAGAAGATCACGCGCATAAAAGTCGCTGGCGACAACAGCGCCTGGCGAATGAGTGGATTCAAGCACGACGGGCGCTAGCTGAGATAACGGCCGTTGTTGACGTGTTATCCAGCTCACTAAACCATAAACCATGTGGCTGAAAAATCTCCACGGCAGCAATGCGAAAAAGCCTACACAGAGTGCAGCATGCAAAGCCCAACAAACACGATGCACCTGGGCAGCCGTTTCTCCCGAAAGACCCACTGCATCCAGTCCTAAAGCTACCGAGTAGCCGGCGATGCTCCAGCGTTCAAAAGGGGGAAAATCACGTGCAATCCGTGCTCCTTCCAACAAAAATCCGGTGATACCAATGGCCACAAGTAGCCAACTCAGTGCTGTCACCCACCAAACCCTTAAGATCCGATCCGGTTTGTTTCGATGACGTCGCCAAAGAAACATGCCTAGACCTACTAAAAAGGCAATCCCACCTAAGTCAATGACGAGCGAGCTAATTAGATAAAACCAACCGTAAAAAAAGTGAAGCGGTGTGTCATTCTCCAAGAACACCAAACAAGTACCTACAAAAAGAATGAAGAAACCATAAAACAACAGCAGATGAGCAATGCCTGCATAACGATCTCTCAATAGTTGCTGGTGAAACGTCACATACCTAAGGCCACTGAAAATCACCGACGTCCAGGTCTGGGGCCGATTCGAGAAAGCCGATCGATGATCCGACGTAGTTGTCTTGAGAGTTTTTTTCCGTCGTCGTTGAGCTCGGAGGTAGAAACCAAGCGCTGCCCAAGCCGTTGCCAGAAAAGCGGCAAGATAAAACAGCGTCGAAAGCCAGAACGGAACATTATCTAAGATCGTCCGTGTGACTTGCTCACTGGCTATGCTTTGCTGACTTAATAGCGTCATGAATTCAACCCACATTCCAAATGCTCAAAAACCTCGTATAAATCGGCAACTAAAGCCAGATGGGCCTTCTGATGGATCGGCGCGTCGGCATCGTTATTGATGGAGATGATATGACGGCTGTCTGACATGCCTTCCAGGTGATGACTCGCACCGCTAATACCACAGGCCAAGTAAAGATCGGGCTTCACAGTTTTACCCGTTTGCCCCACCTGTCGTTCGTACTCAATCCATCCGGCATCCACAACGGCGCGCGACGCGGCAATGCCAGCATCGAGTTTCTTTGCTACTTGTCGAAGCCGATCAAATCCTTCTCGGCTACCCAATCCGCGACCACCCGCGACCAAACGTGACACGTGACGAATGTCGGCGGTGCTGGGTTCCGCAGGTAAGAACCTCTGCTCGATCACCGCTTCATCACAGGAAGTTATTTCAACACTTTCCACGGTTCCTGTTCGGGCAGGATCGAGGGGTAAGGCTTCTCCCACACCGCTGCGAATCGTTGCAATTACGGTTTCATGGGCCGCAAACTCTATCCTTTTAGCAAATTTGCCCGTTGTATCTAAAACGGTTGCCAAAACACTTCCCATGGGTTGAGCCTGAATCATTAAAGCAGGAGAAGCCAATCGCCACCCACATCGAGCCGCAATTCGACATGCGCATTCTCTCCCCCAAGAATCACCTGCAAGTAATACGATCCGCGGTTGGCATGATTGCAAGCTAATCACAGCTGCCGACGCAAAGGTGTTTTGTCCGAGCTTGGCAACTTGCAAGAAGCGGACGTAGTCTGCTCCGGCGGCGATTAAAGATTGAATTTCTGTTAATTGTTGTCCAACGATTACGACGCCCACACGATCGCCAAAACTATCGGCCAATGCGCGCGCGTCTGCGATGCGTTCAAAAAGACCTTCATCAACAGCACAATCAATTACCCAAATCCGAGTGGCTGAACGATTTTTTAAAGCTTAGTTTTATTGCAATACGAGGACAATCACGGTGCCGTACAAAATAAGGCTAAAGCGACGAGATGTAGGGTTGCCACTATGAACGAACGCTGAGAACAAATTATCCCTCATTATCACCAGGGGGTGTTCTTGTGATTCCGGTCATTAAATCAATAATGATATTTTGAAATCGATGAATCGATTCTTCGAACTTAAAGCACATTCGCCCGCCTTGATATGGTCGTGATTGAATGCCACGTTGTACGCGCTCTACAGCATCAATGTCTTGTAGGTTTACGAGATCCCAGAAGTGAAAAATCTTGTCCAGCGATTCTGCAGCGTGGGGTGATTCAAGCGTCGATGGATGTACCAACAAGTCTGCGTATTCGATGCTGCGACCAACGCTTTGAGGATTAATAATGAGCGTGAACAGGTGATGAGGCAATAAAAACAAT
>CAZIGP010000297.1:0-6000 GCA_964538425.1 uncultured Pirellulales bacterium
TCCAAGGCCCTCTCAAAGAGCTTGGTTTGTACACGGTTGATATTCACTTAGGTCAAGATATCGAAGGCCAATTGAAAGTTTGGGTCGTGCCGACCGTGGGTGAAACCGAAACGCCAACCGCCACGGATAAAGCGGCTGCGAAATCTACAGAAGCTAAAGCGAGTGGGAAATAGCTTTCTCGGCGAAAATTCGTGTACTGGCTTTCCTGGTAGTTCTGTGCTACCGTGCGAGCAAGAATAAACTCGAGTCTGAGAAAGCCGGAACCGCAGTTCCAAACTGGTTCAGATTTGTATGCACTGAGGAGCAGTGTCATGGCCACGGTTCAGCGCAGATCTGATTCAAAACCACAGCGCAAACCACCGGTCACTTCGGAAATTCTTGACCGCCAGCCCCCGCGCAATCTAGAAGCGGAAAAAGCCGTCATCGGTAGCATTCTTTTGCTGCCAATGGTGTGCGATGACGTTGCTCTCGTCCTCAAAGCAGACGACTTCTACGACGACGCCAATCGCATCCTTTTCGAACATTTGATGGAACTGCAAAACATGTCGCGTAAAATCGACATGACTTTGCTTGTCGAACGGCTGCGCACCGCGGGACAATACGAAGCCATCGGAGGCGCTGGTTATTTGGCTGAAGTGGCTCGCAGTGTTGAAACGGCGGCGAATGCGGTGTTTTATGCTCAAATTGTGCGAGATAAATCGCTGCTGCGTGGATTGATTCAATCCAGCACCGAAGTGCTGCGCGATGCTTATGAAGACGGTTCCGATCCTCGCGAGCAATTAAATCGCGCCGAGCAAAAGATTTTCGCAATCCTTAGCGAAGGCCAAACCAGCAGCGTCGTCTCGGCGCACGATCTGATTCACGAAGCCATGCTGCGCATCGAAATGCGCGAAAAAGGCGAACATAAAGTGGCCGGCGTCGACACCGGCTTTTCATCGCTCGACGAAATGACCGGCGGCCTGCATGACGGCGAACTCGTCATCATCGCAGCTCGGCCTAGTATGGGCAAAACGGCATTTGCTTTGAATGTCGCAGAGTATGCCGCCACCGAATTGAAAGTAGCATCACTGGTTGCCAGTTTGGAAATGTCGTCGATCGAATTGGCCGATCGCTTGCTTTGTTCGACAGCCCGAGTGGATTCGCACCGGCTTCGCAACGGCCGGGCGACGGTTGAAGAACGGAAAAAGTTGATCGAATCGGCAGGTGTGCTAAGCCAATCTCCGCTGTTCATTGACGATAGTCCCAGCCGTAGCGTGCTCGAAATTTCTGCCGTAGCAAGACGACTGAAACGCACACACAAACTAGGGCTAATCGTCATCGATTATTTGCAGTTGATCGAACCGGACAATTCCAAAGATAGCCGGCAGGAACAAGTTGCTCGTATTGCACGTCGTCTGAAAGGCATGGCCCGCGAACTAAATTTACCGGTCGTGTGTCTTGCCCAGTTGAATCGTCAAGCGGAGCAAAGCCGAGATAACTTGCCGCGTTTGAGCCATTTGCGAGAATCGGGCGCCATCGAGCAAGACGCCGACGTCGTGATGTTCGTTCATCGTGAGGAATATTACATGTCGGCCAATGAACGCGAAGAAGAACGTAAAAATGGCAATCCGCGCGGGCTCATCGGCCAGGCGCAAATCATACTTGCCAAGCAACGCAATGGTCCCACCGGCGACGTCAAACTGCATTGGAAACATGAATTCACTCGATTTGAAGAGCTTACCCAACGTCCCTACGATGAGTTTGAGCAGTTTGGAGCCGACTTTTGAGTTGGCACGTCGCAATTATTTGACTCCTAATTTCCTGATCCCTAGCTTCTGTTTTCATGCGTGTTCTCTCCGGCATTCAACCGACCGGCCGTTTTCATTGGGGCAACTATTTCGGTGCCATTCGGCAGTATATTGATTTGCAGCATGAAGACGCGGCTTATTATTTCATTGCAAATCTGCACGCATTAACTACAGTGCGCGATGCTGAATCGTTGCGGCAATTGACTCTGGATGCCGCCATCGACTTAATCGCGCTCGGGCTGAATCCTGATAAAGCTGTGCTCTTTGTACAATCGGATGTACCGGAAGTTAGCGAACTTTGCTGGCTGCTCATGACCGGCACGCCAATGGGTTTGCTCGAGCGTTGCCACGCTTACAAAGACAAAATTGCCAAAGGCTTGCAAGCCGATGCGGGATTATTCACCTATCCAGTGCTGATGGCCGCCGACATTTTGGCTTACGATTCCGACACCGTTCCGGTTGGCGCCGACCAGATTCAGCATATCGAAGTCGCCCGCGACATTGCTGCCAGCTTCAATCATCACTTCGGCGAAACATTTGTGATGCCCAAGGCCAAAGTGTTGGATAGTTCGGCCAAAGTGCCGGGCATCGACGGCGAAAAAATGTCGAAGAGCTACAACAACACGCTCGAATTGTTTGAAGATGCCAAAGCACAGCGTAAAAAAATCATGCGTATTGCCACCGATTCGCGGCCGATGGATCAACCCAAGGAACCCGATGGCGATCACCTCTTTCAGCTTTATTCTCTTGTAGCTACTGACGCGCAGCGCAGCGACATGGCTGCTATGTATCGCCGCGGTGGCTTTGGATACGGAGACGTAAAAAAGGCGCTAGCAGACGCAGCAGAACAATTCTTCGCCGAACCTCGGGCTCGCCGTGCGGAGTTGGCCGCAAAGCCCGAACGAATTCACGAAATCCTGAGCGACGGCGCCAGTCGTGCCCGCAAAAAAGCTAACGAAGTGCTTGAGCGTGCCAAAAAAGCTTGTGGGCTAAAAAAATAAACGAACAAAAACCAGACAGTGCCTTCTTAGTTTTTAGCACCAGCAATCCATATGGCAACCTAGTACACGATTCTCTTCCTACCCGCTATCATCGCGACATGCTTAAGAAATTTGCATTGTTGCTTGGCTTTTCTTTGTTGCTTGCGGTTGCGATCGCTCGTATCGCAGTATGGTTACAAACTGCCGGTTTCTCGACAGTAATTCTCTTCCCGCTGACAGTCGGAGCCGTTTTAGGAACAATCGTCGGATTCGTTGCCGCCGGGGCCGGTATAACGTGCCGAAAGCAGGTTGCGGCAGCGGCCGCATTGGCGGGTCTAGCGTGTGCTTTTGCCGAACATGGCTTTTTCTACCTCGACTATTGCCAACGGTTTGAAACCAAGCTGGAAAGTGATCCAAAGGCACAACTAGCCGCCACAATGAATCCCGAACAATTCAAACCGGCATCATTCTCCCAATACATCTCGACTGAAGCCGCAGAAAATTGGCCCTTGTGGATTATCGATGCAGTAGCAATGATCGGAGCAGCAGCTACAGCCGCTTGGTTTGTGTTTGGTAACTTTGACGCTCTCCGTAGATCTACAGCCGCAACTAAGAATTCTGTTCCCTGACCCTCAACTTCTTCTTCATGTCCATTTTCGGCATCGGTACTGATATCGTCGAATGCTTGCGAATCGCTCAGATGATCGAGCGTCATGGCGAACTCTTTATTGGTCGTGTTTATACTCCACAAGAAATTCAATATTGCCAAAGTCGCAGGCAGGCTACGCAACATTTTGCGGGACGTTGGGCAGCGAAAGAGGCTGTGCTTAAAGCACTTGGAACCGGCTGGCGCCGCGGAATCAGTTGGCGTGATGTAGAAGTTCGCAACGAACGATCTGGCTCGCCTACCGTAACCTTGTACGGAGGTGCAAAAGAGTACATGGAGCAAGCCGGCATCGCTCAGGTAATGATCAGCATTTCACACTGCCGCAGTCATGCCACAGCATATGCGATTGCAATTACGCAAGAAAAACCAAACCACACAACAACTAAATCTTAATCGGGTGTAGAACGACTGGTAGGAAATTTAAAAAGTGTCCTACCTATTTTGCCGCGGCTTTCTTCTTGGCTCCGCGACGCGCGGGTTTCTTTTTCGATGGTCCAGCGGCCGCGCGCTCGGCGAGTAAGTTTAGTGCCATTTCAAAGGTTACTTCCTCAGGCGGCGTGTTTTTCGGCACGGTCGCGTTTGTTGTACCGTCAGTCACATACATGCCGTAACGACCATCGAGCAATTGCACTTTGGTTTTCGTTACGGGAGATTCGTCGAATACCTTCAATGGCTCTTTCTTTGCGCCGAAACCACGCCGTGCGGCCTTGGGTTGCTTGAGCAGTTCAATCGCTTCGTTCATCGTCACTTCCAGAGGAGAAACTCCAGCCGGTAGCGATCGTGTTTCATCCCCGCACTTGATGTATGGTCCAAATCGCCCATTGTAAACTACAACCGATTGCTGCAATTCTGGATGCTTGCCCATATCACGTGGTAATGAAAGCAACTTTAGCGCCGTCGCAAGATCGACATCCTCAGGCTTCATTCCTTTAAGCAGCGAGGCATTTTGTGGTTTCTCTTCGTCGTCGGGTATGCCGCGTTGCACATACGGTCCAAACCGGCCGACCTTCAAATACACCGGCTTGCCTGTGTCAGGGCATACGCCTAGTGGCTCTTCACCTTGTGAAGCCTGAGCGAATAGTTCACGGCATTTTTCTAAGGTGACTTCTTCAGGCGCCATGCCGTCGGGAATCGACGCACGACTTTCGCCTTGTTCGATAAACGGCCCGTAACGGCCAACGCGCACAAAGACCGGTGCCTCTCCTTCAGGCTCAGCCAACTTGATGCGGCTTACATCGCGCGCGTCGATTTCGCCAACCTTGGTTTCCAAGTGCTGCTTTAAACCCGGCTGGCCATTGCCGAAATAAAATCGCTTCAAATAATCCAAGTGAGCTTGTTCGCCACGGCTGATGGCATCCAAATCGTCTTCCATCTGTGCAGTAAAGCCGTAATCGACCAATTCTTGCAAATGCTTTTCGAGCAACTGTGTTACGGCAAATGCAGTCCACGTGGGTACCAAAGCATTTCCCTTTTTAAACACGTAATCTCGCGCTTGAATGGTATCGATGATCGAGGCATACGTGCTTGGACGGCCGATGCCAAGTTCTTCCAGCGCCTTAGTGAGCGCCGCTTCGCTGAACCGCGCTGGCGGTTGCGTGGTGTGGCTCTTCGGTTCCAATCCCGTGCCGGCAAGCTTCACCTGTTCGCCTTGCGCCATTGATGGCAAAATCGCTTCACGATCAGCAAGGTCGGCGAGTGGATCGTCAGAGCCCTCCACATACGCTCGCAAATAGCCGGCAAAATCAATCGTTTTTCCAACGGCGGTAAATTCGGCGCCGTTACCATTGATCGTCACAGTGATGCGTTGCCCACGTGAATCGGCCATTTGGCTAGCCACGGTCCGTTTCCAAATCAAATCGTACAACTTGAATTCGTCCGAACCTAACACGCCGCGAAGTTGTTCGGGCATGTCAAACGGATGCCCTGCGGGACGAATGGCTTCGTGTGCTTCCTGGGCGTTTTTAACCTTGGTTGAATAAACGCGAGGCGAATCAGGCAAATACTCTTTGCCGTACTGCGAGGAAACCAAATCGCGAGCCGCATCGATCGCCACTTTGGCCAAGTTCGTCGAGTCGGTACGCATGTAAGTAATATGCCCGTTTTCATACAAGCTTTGTGCCGCTTGCATCGTGCGCCGAGCGGTAAAGCCCATCTTGCGGTTTGCTTCTTGTTGCAAGGTGCTGGTGGTAAACGGCGGATAAGGCCGAGAGGTATAAGGCTTCACCTCAAGAGAGGCCACGCGGAAGTCGGCGCTACGCAAGCGCTCGACTAATTGGTGCGCTGCTTGTTCATCCAGCAACAACAATGACGAATCCTTGATTTTGCCCGTCGTGGAATCAAAATCCTTGCCGGCTGGAATTTTCTTGCCATCTACGGTGATCAGCGTTGCTTCGAACTCCTGTCCACCCAAGTTGGCAAACGTCGCGAGCAAATCCCAATACGAGGCGGAGTGAAATGCCATCCGTTGTCGTTCACGTTCGACAATCAGCCGCACGGCCACGCTTTGCACGCGGCCAGCGGAAAGCTTTGGCCGCACCTTTCGCCACAAAAGTGGAGAAACTTCGTA